>VHDG01000765.1 GCA_016871475.1 Verrucomicrobiota bacterium | reverse complement strand
GCCTGCCACGGCTCGCCTTGGGTGGGCATCCACCCCTGGTGGATGTCTTCACCGGCGGCCAGGAAGGCTATGCCATCTACCGGATCCCCGCCTTGCTCTCCACCGGTGGAAACACCTTGCTGGCTTTCGCCGAAGGACGCCTCACCCGACATGATCACGCGGAGAACGACATCGTCGCCAAACGCAGTGCCGACGACGGCCGCACCTGGGGTCCGCTCCAGGTGATCCACCAGGCAGGCTCCAACGCCCTCAACAATCCCACGGCGGTAATGCTTCAGAACAATCGCCGGGTGCTTCTGGTTTACCAGCATTACGCCAAAGGCTTCGACGAACATAAGGCCGCCCCAGGCTTCGACGGACCCCGGGTCTGTCGCACGTTCATTCAACACAGCGACGATCAAGGTGCCACCTGGTCGTCGCCGCGCGAAATCACGGCACAGATCAAACGTCCCACCCATGTAACCAGCACCGCTGCCGGACCCGGGGTCGGCATCCAACTCGCTCGCGGCAAGCATCAGGGACGAATCTTGATCCCCTTTAATCAAGGCCCCTTCGGAGCATGGAAGGTCTATGCCGCAATCAGCGATGATGGAGGGAACAGCTGGCGTTACGGCGAGACAGCCTCCGAGGGAGCCGCAGGGTTCGCCAACGAGGTTCAGTTCGCGGAGCTGAAGGACGGAACCGTGATGCTCAATGCGCGAAACCAGGGACCGGGAGAGAAGCTCCGAAAAATTGCCCGGAGCAGCGACGGAGGCGAAACGTGGACAACAACCACCCTGGACAAAACCCTCATCGATCCGATCTGCCAGGCCAGTCTCATCGCAGTTCCTGGAAATGGTCGGGACACGACTCCGATCCTTTTCTTCGCGAACCCTGCTTCCCAGCATGCCCGGACGAACGGCGTGCTCCGATGGAGTCGCGATGAGGGAAAAACCTGGTCAGATTCGCGGGTGATCTACCCGGGGTCTTTCGCTTACAGCTGCCTGGCCTGGATGGGTCATGGACGTGTGGGATGTCTCTTCGAACGGGATGGCTATTCGAAGATCAGCTTCACGCTCACCGCTCTCGAAGAGATGAAGGAGAGACCGTGAGCCAGGACACCCGCTCGACATTGCGTTACGCGTGGCTGGTGGTGGCGCTGCTCTGGCCGGTGGCCCTGCTGAACTACCTGGACCGCCAGATGCTGGCGTCCATGAAATTCTCCGTGATGCAGGACATCCCAAGCATCGGAACCGACGCCAACTGGGGACAGATGCTGGGGCAGTTCAAATGGGTATACGCGTTTTTCAGCCCGATCGGAGGGTGGATTGCTGATCGTTTCAGCCGGCGCCTCACCATCTGTGGGAGCTTGTTTGCCTGGTCTGGCATCACCTGGGCAACAGGCCATGTGAACTCTTTCGAAGGCCTGATGTGGGCTCGTTCCCTGATGGGAGTCAGCGAAGCCTTCTACATCCCTGCAGCCCTCTCGTTGATCGCCGGATTCCATAGTGAAGGGACACGATCCCGCGCCGTGGGATTGCATCAGATGGCGATCTACTGCGGGGTTATTCTGGGTGGGTTCGGTGGATATGCGGCCGAAGCACCCTGGCTGGGATGGCGGACCGCATTCTCGGTGTGTGGCATCCTCGGCTTGCTGTACGCAGTTCCACTGGCCTTCCTCCTCCGGGAGCCAAGGAGCGCGGCCGGAACCTCAGCTCCGGAGACATCCGCTTCGAGAGCCACGAAGGAACTTCTCACCAATGGATCCTTTCTCCTCCTGGTGTTGTATTTCACCCTGCCTGCGCTGGCAGGCTGGGTGGTTCGAGACTGGATGCCGGCGATTCTCAAACAGCAGTTCAACATAGGTCAGGGGAAGGCGGGCGTTTCGGCCACGCTCTACTGGCAAAGCGCAGCCATCGTGGGAGCCTTCGTGGGGGGATGGCTGGCGGACCGTTGGATGCGCACCTCGCAAAGGGGCCGAATTCACGTGAGCGCGATAGGCATGGTCCTCATTGTGCCAGCCATGTTCGGTGTAGGTAATGCCAGCACCTTGCTCATGGCCATCGCGTTTCTCACGCTGTTCGGACTTGGCTGGGGATTCTTCGACTGCAACAACATGCCCATCCTCAGCCAAATCGTCCGCCCAGAACTCCGAGCCACCGGGTATGGAATCATGAACTTCGCCAGCATCAGCTGTGGAGGCTTCGCCGACTGGGGATTCGGGATTCTTCGCGATCAAAACGTTCCCCTGAATGTCATCTTCTCCGTCTTCGCAAGTGTAGCCATCGTCTCCGTCGTTCTGGTTCTCCTGATCCGTCCCAAGCACCGCGATGATGGTTCCCACCATCAGCCATAAACACCGTCATGCACTCATCCACCTCATCCTTTCAACCTCTCGCAGGCATGGTTGCCGCCGTGCACACACCCTTTCACAAGGATGGCCGCCTGAACCTCGACTGTGTCGAGCTCCAGGCCGCTCACCTGGTGCGAAACCAGGTGATCGGAGCGTTCGTGGGCGGCACCACGGGCGAATGCGCCTCGCTGACCCTCGAAGAGCGCCTACTCCTCACCCGCCGTTGGGTG
>VHDG01000764.1 GCA_016871475.1 Verrucomicrobiota bacterium | reverse complement strand
TCGTGACCCTGCTCGCCAGTGCCATGGCTTGTTTCTGCGCAAACTCGTCGTTTAGAGACATCAGTGCCTGTGGCGCAATGGTCGTCGAAGGTCGCTGTCCCACCGAAACCGAGCAGGCAGGAAAGTCATAAGCCTCAAGGAAAGGGATCTTGAGCGCGCGCTTCACCACCAAATAGATGCTCCGGCGGTCCTGCTCCTCCAAGGGACTTTCACCCCAACCTTTACCCTCAGAATCTTGTGTCCCATGAACAGCCTTGGGCAGTGATACAAACACTGAGGGGCCCTCCATCTTGAGACTGAGACGTCCACTCACTAATAGCATCCCGTCCCGGATCGCTTCCGCGTCCAAGCGCCGAAGGTTCTGCCTCCAGAACCAACGGTTGTCTTCATCCTTTTCTCTGCCTGGAGCGTTGTCGATCGCCGTGGATCGCCGATAGGCCTCGCTCAGGAGGATGGCGCGATGAAGAGCTTTCAGCTTCCAACCCTGGGCCATGAGCTCAGAGGCAAGATGGTCGAGAAGTTCGGGGTGGGTGGGTGGAAGCCCGGTCCGCCCGAAATCGTCAGGGGTGGGCACGAGACCGGAGCCAAAGTATCGCTGCCACACCCGATTCACAATCACACGTGCCGTCAGAGGGTTCCCCGAATCAGTCAACCACCGAGCGAAGAGAGTTCGTCGACCCAAGCCGTTCGTGCCCGGGGCGACGGCGGACAGATCGTTGAAGGACAGACGCAGAGCAACAGGGAAAGCGGGTTCCACAGCATCCCCCGGAGCATCAGCCCGTCCCCTCAATAGGATATGGGTTGGTTTGGCTGAAGAGCCCGTTCCACTCGCCGCTAATGCGACATCCCACGGCGGAGGTTCATCCCGCAGTCGTTGGAGTTCGGCTTCGACACTTTTCCGGGCGTCGCCTTCCAAAGACTTCAGGCGCATCTCGACTTCCTGCAACTTCCGTGAGCGAGTTTCCTGCCAGACACGAACCTCGTCGGGACCCGTCAGTGGACGGGTAATGACGCCGCTCCCTCTCCCTCCACCTCCCTTGTGATGCTGTCCGTACGGCTCCATGCTTCGGAAGAAAGCCAGCAGTGAGTAGTAGTCCCGCTGACTGATCGGATCATACTTGTGATCATGGCAGCGCGCACAATTGAAGGTCATTCCCAGGACGGCGGTCCCGGTCGTGGACAACACATCATCCAGGTCGTCAAACTCGGCTGCGATTGTGCTGTCGGGTTCATCGTCCCACACATGTAGCCGCAGGAAACCTGTCGCGATGATGGAATCTCTCCATGCCTGGTCCCTGGGCGCTCCGGCTTCAATCATGGCGTCGGCCAGCTCGTCGCCCGCAACTTGCTCGCGAATGAATTGGTTGTAGGGCTTGTCGGCGTTGAAAGATCGGATGACATAGTCGCGATACCGCCACGCATGAGGTTTCGGGCCATCGCGCTCGTACCCATTGCTCTCCGCATATCGCGCCAGGTCCAGCCAATGCCGCGCCCATTTCTCCCCGAAGCGCGGAGACGCGAGCAAACCGTCCACGACCTTTGTCCAGGCATCGGGTGAGGCATCCTTTTCAAATGCGACGACAGCCTCGTAGCTGGGAGGCAGCCCGATGACATCCTGATAGGCCCGCCGGATGATCTGCCTCCGAGTTGCAAGCGGATTGGGGGGAATTCCCAATTGCTTGAGCGGGACTTCCAGAAGCTGATCGATACGGCTTGATGCACTCCCGGCCGCAGGAACGGAAGGTGCGAGAACGGGTTGAAAGGCCCACCAGGTGCGGTCTTCCGTGGTGAGCGCGAAGGGTGTGGAGCGGAGGACGGGTCCCTTGGCATCGGAAGCCAGGCACTGCCCTCCCATGCCGAGACTCAAGGTCAGCACGGCAGCGATCAAGGACCGGATTGCCGGAATCTCAGCCCGCTTGTGAAAGTGAATCATAGCCACATGGGATGGCCGCGAAGGTAACAAGCTCCAAAAACTTGGCAAACGTGATCTGAAGATTCCGTCGTCTCCATCGTCTAGTTGACATGCTCATTCGCAACCTGAACCGACTTCTCGTCCTTTCAACCTGTGTATTCGCTTTCAGCGGTGCTCCGGAAGCTTCCGCAGCTCAGAAGAAAATCCTTCTCATCGCTGGAAGCCGGAGTCATGGCCCCGGGGATCATGAGTTTCGCGCAGGCTGCCTGCTGCTTCAGTCAGCACTGGCGAAAACCTCGGGCGTGATTTCGGAGGTGGCATCAAACGGCTGGCCCACAAGTGAAACTGCGTTCAAGGATGTGAATGCCGTGCTGATTTACGCCGACGGTGGCAACGGTCATCCTTTCCTGAAACCTGAGCGGTTGAAATTACTTCGTGGACTCATGGAGAAAGAGGTGGGAATGGGCTGTGCTCACTACGGAGTGGAAGCACCCAAGGGTGAGCTCGGGGATGCCCTGCTCAACTGGACCGGCGGCTACTTTGAGATGTTCTGGTCGGTCAATCCTCACTGGGTTGCAGACTTTCAAACACTTCCCAACCACCCCATCACGCGTGGCGTGAAGCCTTTCAAGATCAATGATGAATGGTATT
>VHDG01000763.1 GCA_016871475.1 Verrucomicrobiota bacterium | reverse complement strand
GTGCGGTGGCGGCGAAGGTGAGCATGCCGGGTTCTTCAGTGCTTGCCCCGTCACCAGTGGCCAGTGCCACGCCGTTCAGCGTCAGATTGCCCTCGGCAACGTGCAGCCACGCGCCGCGCCCGGCGTTGAGTCTGTGCTCCACGTTTTCGCCCGGTTGGAGGCGGATGCGATACACCTCCGCGTCCTGATGAATCGTCGCCGAGCCGTCGCGTCCATCGGGCGAAATGACGTCTGCCGGGCGCCAGGCATCACGGCTCACACCCGGACTCCATACCTCGGGCCATTGCACGGGAGGATGCAACGGGCTACACGCGTGGCTACGCCATCACCTCGTGAATCAGATGACCTTCCACGTTGGTGAGGCGGCGTTGGATGCCGTTGTGCTCGAAGGTGAGCTGCTCGTGGTCCAGCCCCAGGAGGCCAAGAATCGTGGCGTTGAAATCGTAAAGACTGAGTACCCGGTCCACCGCCTTCAGGCCGAGTTCGTCGGTAACCCCCACACTCACCCCCTTCTTCACACCCGCACCCGTCAGCCAGCAGGTGAACCCGTCCGGATTATGATCCCGTCCCTGGCTGTCCTTTTGAAACATCGGCATGCGACCGAACTCCGTGCACCACACGACCAGGGTGTCCGCAAGAAGTCCGCGTTGTCCCAGATCCCGTATCAGCGCGGCCGTCGGCTGATCCAGGATCGCGCCATGCCGATCGTATTGTTCCCGCAGCTTGTTGTGTCCGTCCCAATTGAGGTCGCCGCCGCTGGCGTAGGCACCGTTGAAGAGTTGCACGAAGCGCACCCCGCGTTCGATCAGGCGCCGGGCCAGGATGCAATTGCGCGCGAAGCCCGCCTTGAGAGGGTTCCGGGTGTCATCCGCCCCGTATAGCCGCAGCACGTGCTCAGGTTCGTCGTCCATCCGAGTCAGCTCCGGCACGCTCAGCTGCATCCGCCCCGCCAGTTCATAGCTCGCAATCCGAGCCGCCAGCCGGCCATCAGCGGGGTTCCGCATCCGGCTGTCCTGATTCAATCTCCGCAGCAGCGTCCGGGCGGCCGCATCCTCGGCGGGCTGGATTCCCGCGGGTGCAGTCAGATGCCGCACCGGATCCTTCTCACTCATCGGAGTGCCCTGGAAGACCGCGGGCAGGAACCCCGGGCCCCAGTTGTTCGATCCGGCCTGCGGCACACCCCGCGGATCCGGGATCGCCACAAACGCCGGAAGGTCCTGGTTCTCCGTGCCCAGTGCGTAGCTGATCCACGATCCGATGCTCGGAAAGCCATCCAGCACCGAGCCGGTGGACAGGAAATTCTCGGCCGGCCCGTGGGTGTTGGTCTTGCTGGTGAGCGAGTGAATGAAGGCGATGTCGTCGGTGAGTTCGGCCAGGTGAGGAACCAGGTCTGACACCCATTTCCCCGTCTGCCCGTGCTGTCGAAAGGCGTATTGGGGCCGGGTAAGGTTTCCTGCCGGCCCCTGGAACGTCACCGCCGGGCCACCGGCCAGCGGCTTGCCGTCGTGCTGTATCAACGCGGGCTTGTAGTCCCAGGTCTCCAGCTGGCTCACCGCGCCCGCGCAGAAAATCATCACGACATTGCGGGCGCGTGCAGGGTGCAGCGAGGCGCGGGCCGCGAATGGGCGGGCTGGATCGATCCGCGGGCGGCCCGCGGCGAGCAGACGGTCCACACCCAGCAGCTGGGTCAGGGCCACCGATCCGAGGGCGGATCCCGCGGAGGAAAGGAACTGCCGTCGGTCAAGCCATTGGCGGCCGATCCTCGAAGGCTGGGATTCAGGGCGAATGTGCATGAGAACCAGGTCAGGGGAACGAAATGAATTCGCTGAGGTTGTACACAACACGACAGACAGAGGGCAGACCGTGCTCGCGAGCCACCGGCACCGCGGCATCCAGCTCCGCGGTGGAAGGTTCCCGGCCCAGCGCGAGTTTCCATGCGACGCGCACCTGCCGCTCCGGATCCGTGCCGGATTCCTGGACCACGCGTCGGGCGAATGCGCCAGATTCATCTGCGGTGAAACGGCTGTTGAAGAGATTGAGCGCCTGGAGGGGGGTGAAGGATTCCCGGCGCCGATCCGCACTCTGCCCGCCGTCCGGACAATCGAACGCGCCGAACACGGCCTCACGTTCCCGACGCACCTTGTGCGCGTAGATCATGCGGCGGAGCCCCTCCCCGGAGAAAACCTCGACGGGCTTGAAGCCTGTAAGCCCCCCGCGTTTGTCGAAGAGGTCGAACCCCGGGCCTTTCATCGACCGGTTCAGCCGCCCGCTCACCGCAAGCATGGAGTCGCGGATGGCCTCCGCCTCGAGCCGTCGGGCGGGATAACGCCACAACAGCCGCACCTCGGCGTCCAATGCCATGCCGGCGGCATGCTGAGCCGACGACTGCCGGTAAGTGGCCGACAGAACAATCAGGCGGTGCAGATGCTGGATGGACCAGCCGGAGCGGATGAACTCGGCGGCAAGCCAGTCCAACAGTTCGGGATGCGACGGGCGGGCGCCGCCCAGTCCGAAATCATTGGGCGTCTCGACAAGCCCGGCCCCGAAGTGGCGTTGCCAGATCCGATTG
>VHDG01000762.1 GCA_016871475.1 Verrucomicrobiota bacterium | reverse complement strand
CTTCCATGATGGCATCCATCACCGACATGGGGCGGTCCATGGGAATCTTGCCGGGACGCAACACCGCCCCTGAAACATAAATGGCGTTGTTGGCAGTGGTCATCGTCACGGTGATCTCCTCACCCTTGAGCAACGTGGAATAACGATCCAACAGCTCCTGGCGGAGTTCCGCGGTCGTCTTGTTCACAGCCTTCACATCTCCGATCATCTGCATCGTGATGGAGCCATCGAGCTGAATCTTGGCGATCGTGTTGAGGTTCGTCGTCGCATCGAAGGTGATCTTGACCACGTCCCCGGGCTGGAGCTTGACGGACTCAGCTCCAGCAGGAGCCGCAGGTGGAGCAGGCTCCTTACCATCAGCCTTGGCAGCATCAGCTGCAGCAGCCGGCATCGCCATGGCCAAGAGAAGCAGGCAGGAGCCGAGGAGCGTCGCTGCGGCCTTTCGAAAGCCTTTCACAACTCCATTCAGTGTGGTTCGCATCGTTTTCATAGTCGCTTGTTCCTTAATCGTCATCCTATGCAATCACCTAAGCCCTCTGACAATAGGTAATTAATGCCTGGGCCGGATTTCCCATACCACCTTGTCCATGGTTCGGCCGGCGTCTTTCTTTCTTCGCCCCCCATCCCCCATCCCCCCGTAATCGTAATCGTAATCGAAGACCCACGAACCGCCCTCTCGACCAGGAGAAGGCAATGTGGTGACTCAGCAAACCCTAACTCGAATCAGTACCGGGGAGACCCAACTGGCGCGGTCTGGCCAAGGAAGCCGAAGCGGGCGTAGCCCGGGCACCGTTGCCAAGGGATGGACATCAAACCTGGGGCATTGGCAGTGAGAAAAAGGGAGAGACGTCCGTGCCGGGAAATGTCGTCTCAGTCCTTGGCCGTCACGCAGGCGTAGTTTCGCTTTCCTTTGCGAAGCAGGATTCGGTTTCCGAACAGAAGTTCCTGAGTCGTGATCTTTTGCTGAATGCCGCTGACTCTCTGGTTGTTGATGTAAATCCCTCCGCCCTCCACATCTTTTCGCGCCTGGCCTTTCGAGGCGCTGAGGCCGCTTGTCACGAGCAGATCCAGCAAAGCCATGCCCTCGCCGCCGAATGAGGACTTCGGGATCTCGCAGGAAGGAATCTCGCCCGCGATGTCGGCAAAAGTTTGCTCCGAGATGCCTTCCAAACCTCCACCGAAGAGAATCTCGCTGGCCCGGATGGCTTCAGCCAGGGCATCACTTCCATGCACAAGCTTGGTCACAGCGTCTGCGAGTGCCTTGTGTGCCACGCGACCCTCGGGCTTCTCCAGGTGGGATTTCTCCAGGCTCTCAACCTCCTCCCGGCTCAGGAAGGTAAAGAACTTCAGGTAACGGATGACGTCGCGATCATCCGTGCGCATCCAGAATTGATAGAACCGGTAGACGGAGGTTTTCGCGGAATCCAGCCAGATGGCTCCCGCGACGGTTTTGCCGAACTTTGTTCCATCGGAGTTCGTGATCAGAGGCAGCGTGAGTCCAAAGCATTGGGCCGACAGCTTTTTCCGGCAAAGGTCTGTGCCTGCCGTGATGTTCCCCCATTGGTCGCTGCCTCCGATCTGCAATTCGCAACTGAACTCCTTTCGGAGGTGATAGAAGTCGAAGGCCTGCAGGAGCATGTAGCTGAACTCAGTGAAGCTGATGCCCGTTTCACGATCTTCCATCCGGGCCCGGACGCTCTCCTTGGCCGTCATCATGTTCACGGAGAAATGCTTGCCGATGTCCCTCAGAAAATCGAGCAGGGTGACGTTTGCGGTCCAGTCGGCGTTGTCGAGGACCAGCGCGGCGCCGGGTCCCGGGGTGAAGTCGAGCAGCCGGGCAAGCTGTTCCTTCATCTTCCGAATGTTGTGATCCAGGATCTCACGGGAGAGAAGTTGACGTTCCTGGGTCTTGCCGCTGGGGTCGCCGATCGACCCGGTGGCTCCCCCTGCGAGTGCGATGGGTTTATGGCCGGCAATCTGGAACCTGCGGAGCGCGATCAGAGGGACCAGGCTGCCGACATGGAGGCTGTCAGCCGTGGGGTCGAAACCGGCATAAAGGGTGACAGGAGGGGTAGAAAGCCGTTTTTCGAGCTCGGTGGGGTCCGTGCAATCGGTGACAAGCCCCCGCCAACGCAATTCTTCAATGATGGATCCGTTCATGAACCGCGGGAAGCTAGCAGGCCGTCCGGATTAGGGAACCGAAATTGCCCCCAAAAACCCACCCGAATTGAGTGTTGCGTCCCCGGGGCGAAGGATGCAGTTTCGGCCCGCTATCTCTAGATGGTGCCCTGGGAGGATGCCGGGGGCGGGGAAGGATGGCTTTGGATATGTCCACAACCTATATCACTAAAAAGACCCTGGGATTGGAGACGGTGGAACCTGCGGTTACACCTCCTCCGGCCGAGGCAGCGGCGGCTGCACTCGCCAAGAAGCCCAAAGTTGGCACTGGCAAGTCGCGCAAGAAGGAGATCCCTGAGGGGTTATGGACCAAGTGTCCCAAGTGTTCCTCCATGGTTTTCGACAAGGAACTGGACGCCAATCTCAAGGTTTGCCCCAAGTGCCAGCATCACTTCC
>VHDG01000761.1 GCA_016871475.1 Verrucomicrobiota bacterium | reverse complement strand
CGGATTGTAGGAGGTTTCCCAAGTGCCATCCGGCCGGAAAAGAGCCAGGGCACCTCGCGGGGCAAAGTGGGTTGCAGAAGGCGCTACGCCTCCGTTGAAGACAATCGCTCCGTCGGGAAGAACTGCGAGGGCTCCACCTGACCCCCTCCAGATCGGGGACTCGGGTAGCAAGTCACCAGGTTCTGCAGCACTCAGGGCCGGAGGAAAAAACCCGACGATCAGAAGGAAACAGCCAGATAGAAAAAGGTGAGATAGGCGGCACATAATAAGATATTCAGACCCATTGGCAGACTCCTTGGAAAGCCGTCAGCTTGGCTCCAAGCGGGCAAACCCTACGTGCGGGGGCCCCAAAGTCAAAATCCATCCCCCGGCCATCGCCTTGCAGGCGCAACTCTTCTGTGGTCATCTCTGCCCATGCGAAATCCGATCTATGTCGCGTTGGATGTGCCCTCAGCCGAACAAGCTCTGTTGCTTGCCGACCAACTGGCTCCTGCTGTCGCCGGGTTCAAAATCGGTAAGGAACTCTTCGTAAGTGCTGGCCCGGACCTCGTGAAAAGGATTCGAAGCACAGGGGCTTCCGTGTTTCTTGACCTCAAGTTTCACGATATTCCCAACACCGTCGCTAAAGCCGTCGCCGCAGCCACACGACTCGATGTCCAGATGCTCACCGTGCACGCCTCAGGAGGGCTCGACATGCTCAAGGCCGCTGAAAACGCCGCGAAAGAAACCGCGGGAACAATGGGCCGTCCAGCCCCTCTGGTCCTCGGCGTCACCGTCCTCACCAGCATGAGTGCGGCCGACCTCCATCAGGTCGGGGTGGAATCGAATATCGCGCGGCATGTGGATCGGCTGGTGCGGTTGGGACTCGATGCCGGCTTGCGTGGGTTCGTGTGTTCACCACTCGAACTGGCCGGACTTCGATCGATTGTGCCGGAATCGACAGCGCTGGTTTCACCAGGGATTCGAGGCCCCAACGATGCGGCAGGCGATCAGAAGCGCACCCTCAGCGCCCCTGAAGCAATTGATGCAGGAGCCACTTGGCTCGTGATCGGACGCCCGATCTATGCGGCTCCGAATCCCCGCTTGTCAGCGGAATCGATATTGGCCGCTATTGGTAACGGCAGGTAGCCGCACCGCTCTTCCAACGCGGGACCACGCGAATCAGCCGCGCCAAAGCACGGCGAATGTCCCCCAAAGCACCAGCAGCAGTAGAATGAAGAGTGCGATAAACCGTCGCCGGGCAATCCGCTTCTCGTAGCGGAGTGGGCGCATCCCCTGGATCGTGCCTGTGGCCAGCAGGTCCACGAGCTTCGGATTCTTCGAGACGGGCGCCTGGAATTGCGAGGTGAGCTTCTTCCAGGCAGCCGGAAGATCATACTTCTTCACACCCAGCTCGTTGTACTGCGGAGGCCGGGTGGTGAGATCCTGAAGCCGAGCCTGATTCACAGACTCGAAAACCGGTTCACGACGCGAGGGAGGATGGAAACCAGGCAAGGGTTTTGGACGAGGGTCAGCGTCGGAAGGCGTCGCTTTGACTTCGCGCTCCGGCTTTCCCCGTGCCGACAAATCGGCAATCTGAGCCTCAAGCTTCCGGATCTGATCGTTCAAATCCCGGGCACGCTCGGAAACCGGATCCCGCTTTTTCTTGAACCATCCCATTGCGACAAGAGCGGAGAACTTGCTACTTGCGAATCCAAAGCATCAGGAAGATCAGGAGCCCCAGCACGAACAACGGCCAGTTGATCGCGAAACCCAGACGGCAGAGGTCGGAAAACTTTTGTGGAATGGGGGGCACGGAGCCAGATGGCGGGGCACTGTTGGGTGAGGAGGGCGTTGGACTCCCCTCGCCTTGCAGTTCCTGGAACCGGGCACGTGCTGAATTCCACTCCATTCTCGCGTTATCAACAACGGCGAGGGAGCGGGTGAGCTCCACCTCAAGGTTGTCCTTGTTCCATGAATCGGGCTGCAGCGCGGAGAGCTTTGCCAATGCCTCCCGCATGTCGGCCACCGCACGGCTTCTTAACTCGGCCTCCCTGCGATGTCGCACTTCCGCCTCCTCAAGCTGCGTCAACGCGCGCGTCAGATTCTGAGTGGTTTCCACACGGCCCGTCGCGAATTCAGCCTGCCGTCTGCGGGTTTCCTCCAGGGCGGCGCGTTCACGCTCAAGCCGCTGCTGCTCGGATTTTAGTTCCGCCAAACGCTGCTGCATCTCGGTGACCTTGGACTCCGTCTCCTCACGCGAAGGCGCACGCCGGTCTCCTCCGACCGCCGACGTGGAATACCCAAGTGGCGGTGTGGATTTCGACGAAGGCTGCAGATCGTCGTCAATGAATTCGGAAGCGTCGAAGTGTGAGCTCATGCCGCGGCCACTCTAGTGCTCTCCCGGCCGAAGGCAAATCCATCCGCGCAAGCGGCTGCAGAACTTGTCCCCAGGTTTCAGCCACGATCGTCCGTCCGCCTGCTTGCTCGGTCGCGAGCAGAATAAACGCAACACTCCATGCGGGCATGGAGGAGTCGCGATGAGCCTCCGACGAAACCATGGGGGCTACCCACGGGCCCGAGAGCACCACCCATCA
>VHDG01000760.1 GCA_016871475.1 Verrucomicrobiota bacterium | reverse complement strand
CGAGAGCTGGGCCAGGATCGAGCCGTCCACAAACTCCACCATTGAGTGCACGACGCTTTGAGGATGGACGATGACCTGGACGCGGGCCATCTCCACATCGAACAGCCACCGTGCCTCGATCATCTCCAGGCCCTTGTTGAACAAGGTTGCGGAATCGATGGTGATCTTCCGGCCCATCACCCACGAGGGGTGCTTCAGCGCCTGTTCCACCGTGATGGAGGCAAACTCACCGGCGTCGAGTTTGCGGAAGGGGCCGCCTGAAGCCGTGAGCCATAGGCTGCGCACGGACGAGGAGGGTTTGCCGTCCAGACATTGGAAGATGGCAGAGTGTTCGCTATCGACGGCGAGAACCCTGACACCGTGCTTCCTGGCTTCGGACATCACGGTCTCGCCTGCCATCACCAGGATTTCCTTGGACGCGATAGCGATGTCCTTGCCTGCGCGGATGGCGGCGAGGGCGGGTTGGAGGCCGGCGGTTCCGACGATGGCGATGAGGACGATGTCAGCGGAAGGCATGGTGGCGAGCCGCAGCAGGCCTTCATCTCCGGCTGCGACATCAACGCTGCCTGGAAGGATGTCCCGGGCTTGACGTGCTTTCGTGGGGTCCTGGAGGGAAACCAGAGCCGGGTTGTGGCGACGGGCTTGTTCCAGAAGGAGGTCCAGGTTGCCCCCTGCACCCAAGCCAATGAGCCGGAGCCGGTCGGGCATGTCTTCCACCACCTTAAGGGTGCTGGTGCCGATGGATCCGGTGCTGCCTAGAAGGACGACGTTCTTCATGAGAGATGAAACGGGCCGCAAGAGTCATCAGGAACCGGGTTGGCGACAAGTTTGAACTGCAGCGTTCTGTGCCCGCACCGGCATGCGTCCTTTCTTGATCGCGCGAAAAAGATCGGGATTCGCCCGCTTGGTGATGGTCATGTCTTTAACTCCGCACCCAGAACAAACCTGGATCGTGGCGTGCGCCTTGAGGATGCGCGGACGTCCGAGCAGGGTGGAAATGGCATCTGCCGGGACAGACGGAGGACGTTTGTCGAGAGCCAGCCAACTGTAAGGCAGCGATCGGACATCGATGCCGGTGATTCGACCAAACACAGCCCAGTGCGGGGCGGTGAACACTTCCGGCGGAGGTTCCGCAAAAAAATGGCACCAGTCTTGGGTTGAACCTGACAATCCGCATGGACGCGAATGTGGACATGGACCAACCGCATGGAAGCGGGGGATGAGGCTGTCTCGAATCCGGATGAGCCGATGGCTGACATCAAACGTGCCGGGTTCGACCCACAGCACGCACTTCGCCTGGCTGACGAGGTCGAGCAGTGGCTCGAGCTGGGTGTCGCTGAGCTCGGTCAGGGTATGGCTGATGAGGAGCGTTCCGATCGCCCCAGTCGGCAACCCTTGCTGGGCGGTTGCGGCGGGGTGCAGTTGCAGGAGGCGGTTTTTCGCGTAATGGACCGCCCTGGCAGAGCGATCGTGCAGGTAAAAGGGTTGTTCGTGCGTTTGAGGGAACGCGCGAAGGAATGCGCGATGGGCGATGCCGGTGCCGCAGCCCCAGTCAGCTACACCGCCTCCAGGAGGGGACCAGCCTGAATCGGAAAGCATCTGGAGAGCATGATCCCACTTCCAACCGATCCGTTGAGCGAATGTCAGGTCGTAGCTGAGGAGGTCGGAATCGGACTGCCAGTAATCCGAATCGCCCGCGGAGCCTGCGAGGTAGCCGGCTCGAAGTCTTTCCAGAGCATTCCAGTCAATATTTTCCCATGGATCCTGCACTGCGGGTGAGGAGACCATGGCCCGAGGCATTTATCGACCCGGAAAACCGGGGGTCGGGCGTTGAGGAGACCGTGAGGGATTCTTTTTTCCGAAATACTTGTTGCGCAGGGGGTGCTCGCTGTTACTATCCCGGCTCCATTTTCCCGGGGGTAACCGGGGATACGTTTCAATTTTTAGCACTGGAAGCAATGCCGACGATCAATCAGCTGGTTCGTAAAGGCCGCCGCAAGGTGGTTTATAAGTCCAAATCTCCTGCTTTGGAGAACTCTCCCTTCAGGCGCGGCGTTTGTTTGCAGGTGATGACCCGTACGCCCAAGAAGCCGAACTCCGCCATGCGTAAGGTGGCGAAGGTTCGTCTGACCAACGGCTTTGAGGTGATCGCCTACATTCCTGATGAGGGGCATAACCTTCAGGAGCACTCCATTGTTCTCGTGCGCGGGGGTCGTGTGAAGGATCTCCCCGGTGTTCGTTACCATATTGTCCGTGGAACCCTGGATGCTGCAGGTGTGGAGAAGCGTCGCGTGAGCCGTTCCAAGTACGGAGTCAAGCGACCCAAAGCTGCTGCCGCCAAGTAATTTAAATTTTTCGCTGTCGAAACCTAAACCCTGTTCTTTGATATATGTCACGACGCCGCCGAGCCACGAAGCGCGAGATCATTCCTGATCCCAAGTATCACAGCCAGCTAGTTTCACGACTGGTTACCACTGTCATGAACAGCGGTAAAAAGAGTCTTGCTGAGCGGGTGGTTTACCAAGCTTTCAACGCTCTCGCTGAAAAGAATCCGACGTCCAGCCCGCTGGAAGTTCT
>VHDG01000759.1 GCA_016871475.1 Verrucomicrobiota bacterium | reverse complement strand
AGGAGATGGAGAAGCTTGGACCGGTGTTGAAGGGAACGAAGGTGAAGGCCGAAGTGGCCATCATCATCAGCCCGGAGAATAACTGGAACATGCGGCACGTGCCGCAGCCCTCCCGTCATTTCAACCAGAAGGAGCATGTCCAGCTGTTTTACAACGCCTTCCATGATCGGACGATGGCCGTGGATTTCGTCCGCCCCACCGAGGAGTTGTCCGGCTACAAGGTCGTGGTGGCACCATCCCTTCAGCTGCTGGCGGGAGGGGAGGCGGATCTGCTCAAGCTTTATGTCATGAATGGCGGCGTATTGGTCGGCACCTGCAACACCGGCCTTGTCGATGAACACCACGTTGCACCCGACAGCGGTTATCCTCATGACCTCACCGATCTCTTTGGCCTTGAAGTCATGGAGTTTGATCCGCTTCCTGCCGGAACGGAGAATCATCTCGCTGTTCGACACGGTTTCATCGCGACGCATCTGCATACGGCACGGGTCTGGTGCGACATCATCAAGCCGACGACCTGCCAGGTGCTGGCGACCTTCTCGAAGGACTTCTACGCCGGGTCGGCTGCATTGACCACGAACGCCTATGGCAACGGGCATGCGATCTATGTCGCGACGCTGAGCACGCAGGGCTTCTACAACGATCTGGTCGCCTACCTGCGCCAGAACTTCGCGATCCATCCCGCTCTCAAGGTGGCGGACAATGTCGAGGTCAGCGTGCGGGAGAAGGATGGCATGCGGATTTACTTCCTGCTCAATCACCAGAACTCTCCCATTCGTCTGAACTTCTACAAACCGGTTCACGATTTTCTGACGAACAAGACCATCACCGGCCACTTCGATCTGCCGCCACGCGGCGTTCTTGTGCTGGACGAAGCCGTTGCTCAACAGCCCAGGTTGCCCGGATGATCAAGCGCCCGTTCCAGTATGTTCCCGCAAAAGGGCCTCCCAAGGCTTCTGCCCGCCAGCGGGCCATCGCCCAACTGCGCGGCGGATGGAATCCCGAAGCCAGGGAGATCGCGATGAAGATCTCCGGCAAGCCTGTCAGCGAGCTGCTGCCCAGGGTGCTGAAACAGATTCGTTTCGACCAGCGCCAGGGTGAGGCGGAGATCGTGAAGATCTGGAACGCGTCCATCGATCCGGTCGTCGCTGCCCACGCGCAGCCGCACGGCATCGCCCGGGGGACCCTCTTCATAACGGTCGATTCCAACGCCTGGCTTTCGGAGATTGTTCAATGGCGACGCAAGGAAATCCTTTCCCGCATGCAGGCGGCGTTGGGCAGTGACAAGATCAAGAAGCTCAGTTTTAGGGTGGGGTGAGGGATGGCCCTCCAGGAGATTCTGATTGTGCGACGGAGTTGCAGAATACCAATCTTGTCCGTGATCGAAGTCGCTGGTCTGCAGAAGACCCTGACCCTGACCTGAACGAATCCGGTTTCCTTCCATGTCCATACTGAACATCAAACCCGCAAACTCATGCCGCTGGGATATGATCGCCCTCGGCGAAATCATGCTTCGTCTTGACCCGGGCGACAGCCGTGTTCGCGTCGCGCGCGAATTCAAGGTCTGGGAGGGAGGAGGCGAATACAATGTGGCCCGCGGTCTGCGTCGATGCTTCGGCCTGCGTACGGCTGTCTGCACGGCATTTGCCGACAACGATGTGGGACGTCTGCTCGAAGACTTCGTGCTTCAGGGCGGAGTTGCCACGGATTATCTGCTGTGGAAGCCCTTTGACGGGGTTGGACGTGAGACACGCAACGGCTTGAATTTTACCGAGCGCGGCTACGGTGTACGGGGTGCCGTCGGCATTGCCGACCGTGGGAATACCGCAGCGAGCCAACTGAAGCCTGGCGACTTCGATTGGGATGAGATCTTCGGCAAGCAGGGCGTGCGTTGGCTGCACACGGGTGGCATCTTCGCGGCGCTGAGCGAGACGACCGCCGCTCTGGTGGAGGAAGCCCTTCAAGCTGCGCAGAGGCACGGCACCATCGTATCCTACGACCTGAACTACCGGCCCAGCCTTTGGAAAAGCATCGGAGGCCAGAGGAAAGCCCAGGAGATAAACCGGCGTATCGCACGCCACGTGGATGTGATGATCGGGAATGAGGAAGACTTCACTGCCTGCCTTGGCTTTCATGTCGAGGGTGCCGACGAAAGCCTTCTCCACATCGATGTGACGGCCTTCAGGACGATGATCGAAAGGGCCGTGAAGGAATATCCCAACTTCAAGGTGGCGGCCACCACCCTGCGCGCTGCCCGGACAGCCACGATGAACGACTGGGGCGCGATCTGTTACGCAGGCGGAAAGTTTCATCAATCCATCCAGCGTGATGGGCTTGAGATTTATGATCGAGTCGGCGGGGGAGACAGCTTTGCCTCTGGTTTGATCTATGGATTGATGGCGACTGGAGACGCACAGAAAGCCGTGGAATACGGCGCGGCGCATGGAGCTTTGGCGATGACCACCCCGGGTGATACTTCGATGGCCTCGAAGGAGGAGGTTGAGAAGCTGATGAAGGGCGGCAGTGCCCGTGTTCAGCGGTGACCGGGCCGGGGGTGCCCCGGGCTTGACCGTCAGACGGGG
>VHDG01000758.1 GCA_016871475.1 Verrucomicrobiota bacterium | reverse complement strand
TCACATTTGCCAGCTTTGTGAAATCGCGCAGGACGCCGGAACACCGCTCACCCTCGAGATGGAAGCAGGGGTGGATGCGGGGGTGACGGATGTCGCAGCAGCCGACCGTTTGCTCGGCAGCGTGGAGTCGAAGCATCCCGGACAACTCGCGCTATGGGCTCCGGGAGTCGGCACACAGCACGGGCTGAGCGACAAAGATTATCCGTTCTCCGCCGAAGCCGTGGCAAAGCACCACAAGCGTGCGAGTGAAATCTGTGGACGTCCCATCGGCCTGGCGTTGCACGGCAGCAGCGGTTTGAAGGAAACCGACCTCCGCGCAGGCGTCGAGAGCGGTGTCGTGAAGGTCAACTGGAGCAGTGAATCCCTTCTCATCCGAAGCCAGGCCGCACAGGAATACTACCTCACACATGCCGCAGAGCTGAACAAAGCTCACAAAGCCTGGAAAGCCACAGCCATGGACAATGGAGTGCAGAGTTTCGTCGCGTCGCGCTACGTACCAAAAGTCGTGGACCGCATCCGCATTCTCGGCGGATCCGGAAAGGCTTCCTAGTGTTGTGTCCCTCAAATAACTAGACTTATCCGGAGGTGGGAAAAGCATGGCAGGATGTCACGCAAGAGTCTTCCCGTGGTGCTTTCAGAGGCAGAAGCCAATTGAGCCAATAGTGGGACAGGTCATTAGAGTCCAAGAGGCGGGACTGTTGCACTCCACGACCTGACGGACTTCCTGGCGGGCTAGGGATGCGCGAAGCGTCATGGAGTGCGGTAGTCCTCTACCGCTTTCCTACGGCGCCGTTAGCCAGAGGGTTGAGTCATGATTCTGGCTCAGCTCGTGCGCATCTCACATTTATCGACTCGCGCCCGCCATGGATGCAGGTATGGATTCGTTCTTTCCAACCATCACAAGCAAAGCGACTGCCTGATCGCATGACACATAGCTAACGACCTGTCTCTTTATTTTGCTCTCCCCTCTTGGGTCTCCGCGTCTCCGCGTCTCCGCGTGAAAAAATGTCTTCCTCTGATGTCGCCTTGGATGCCCCGGGGAGTAACGGGCGAAGCCCGACCACCCTGGGCCTTTCCTGTGCATTCCGGCGATGATCCCATTCCCCGAAACTTTTGGGTTCAACCCGTCGCAAGTTGCTGTATTGTAACGGTTATGAAGTTGTACGTCCGCCGTTCTCTGGTAACCCTGTGCTGATGGTGCCTCGCCCTCATCTCTCCGAATCTTGCCGCGGCCACCATCTCCTGGGATGGCGGTGGCGGAGATCTCCGGTGGCAGAATGCCGCCAACTGGTCCGCCAACGTCCTGCCTGGCGCTTCGGACGATGTCATCATCAATGCCCCGGGAGGAATCGCCACCACCATCGTCGCAACGCTCAACATTAACATCCGAAGTCTCCAGTGCTCCAATTCCCTGGCTCAGGAAGGCGGTGCCCTCCGCCTCGGGAATGAGGCTTCAATGATTCATGGAAAAGTTTCGATAACCGGCAATGGCGTCGTGTCCGTCACAGGCGATCAAGCATCGCTCGAAGTCTCCTCGGGCCTCGCAAGTATCGCGGGCAGCCTCACAGCCGTCTCAGGTGCCAGCATCACATTGATGATGACCAACTACCCCCACCCAGCCGGATGCCTCGTCGGCAATCTGCTGGCCGATGGAACGGGCAGCCGTCTCGTGATGCCCACTCTGCAAACCATGAGCGGATCTGCCTGTTCAATTCTGTCCGTGCGGAGCCTGAGGGGAGGACTTGTCTCAATGCCCTTGCTCGAACTTTTCACAGAAGGTTTCATCACCCTGGAAGCAGAGGGTCCGGGCAGTCGGATGGATCTCCCGATGCTGGAAGGCATCACAGCTACCCGAAGATCTGTCACCCTGAGCGCCCGCAACGAGGGCGTGATCGATGCCCCGAGGAATGGCGGCGGGCTCATGCTCGAGGTGGTGGTGCGCTTCTGCGGCACCCTGGCAACGCATCAACTCACATCGCTCAACGGCTTCACCTTCGACGGCATCTCGCCGGATCTCGCCCTTTTGGAAACACTCGGGTCCGGCAAGGTGCTCGCGGAGAACGGAGCGCAGATCGTCCTGCCAAGTCTCACGGAATACCGCCCCATACAGACTTGCTTCAGCGAAAGGTGGAGCGCCACCGGGGCCGGTAGCAAACTCTCGTTTCCCGCACTGTCTCAAATGGAGGGTCCAACCTGCGGCAAACTCGAAATCGCCGCCCGGTCAGGCGCGGAGATTCTGCTTCCTCAATTGAGGTCGGTCCTATAAAGGCTCCGCAACATTCGTAAGCGATGGAATAGGCAGTCGCATGGATCTCCCCGAACTGGCGTCCTGCCCGGGGCCTGTCGGAACGGTCGAGTTTGCAGCGCTCGCGGGTGGCAGCACACAGATTCCGAAGCTGAATGGCGGCCTCAATATCCACATCCGCCTGTCAGCAGATGGATCCATTCCTGTCGCCCAGTTGGAGTCGCTTCAAGCATTGACGGTGCAAGGCATGCGTGTGGAGCTTCCAAGCCTGGCCGAACTGGGCAGCGGAGAGGTCTCTGCAAGTCTGGGCGCCACCATCGATCTGCCCTCTCTTGCGCG
>VHDG01000757.1 GCA_016871475.1 Verrucomicrobiota bacterium | reverse complement strand
AAGCGCGATGAGGGGGCAGAGCCCGTATCAAGCACTCATTGGGAATGGAGTTTCCCTCTCCCTCAATAGGCCTCAGACCTCTGACAGCCCGGGTAGATCCCCCTCCTCGGGCTATTCAACCGCGGCATCGAGCTGCTTCATGAACGCGTAGAGATCAGCCAAACTCTGCGCGGTCATCCCATCCATCAGGTTGTCAGGCATGGGGCTGTCAGTGCCAGGTTCCTGGGACACGATGTCCGCTTGGTCCAGGCGGAGGGTTTGACCATCGGCGAGCTTGAGCAGCAGGGTCTCGGCGCTGAAGTAGGCCGGGACTCCGAGGAAGGCGCGACCGTCGCGAGTGCGAATCCGGTGGACCCGGTAGGCCTCGGGAACCAGCAGGTTGGGGTAGCGAATCTGCTGGAACAGATCTGCGGGTGACCACCGTTTCGTCGAGCCTGTCAGGTCAGGTCCCAGATTTGCAGCGCCGCCATGGCAAAGCGCACAGCCTCGGGTGTTGTAGATGCTTTCCCCCGCGGTGGCGTTTCCCCGATTCCAGTCCACACTCCGCAGCAATGTTTCCCACTGGGCATCCCGATCTCCAGTAGCCCGGAGATTGCTGCCCTGCTGGGGGTGGTTCTTCCCGAGCCACTCGAACACCGGGCGTGTGCTTTGTTCGAGCGCCAGGGCATCCGAGGTTTCCTCAGGCAAACGGAAGGACTGTCCCGTCAGCCGATTGAGCAGGCTCACCACCTGCGGAGGACGGATCGCCAGGCTGGGATTCTGCACAGATCGCCGGAGAAGCCGGGACACAGCGGCAACGCTTGGGGCCAGGTTTTTTGGGTCAGGGGGAACCACCAGCAGGGAATGGAGGGAAGCAATGCAGACTGCGGAGTGCAGCGAATCAAGACCCAGGACGAACTTGTCGCGATCAATGGCCTGGGGATCGCGGGCCAGAGCCAGCAGCAGCTCATCCCTGAGCTCGACTTGTTTCCACTGTGCGCGAAGCGCGGCCTGAGTCTCGCGCGCAGGCAGGCTCTCAAACAGGCGAACAAGGTCGGAGGTCCATCGCAGGGAAGCATCGCCGATGGCCTGCGCCAGGAACCGTCGCGCGCAGATCATCCTGTTCGTTGAATCCATTGCGAGCGCGATGGGTGCCAGGTCGAGGCGATTGAAATCAGCGTGCGAAGCCAGCTGGGTCGCGAGAGCGGCGTCCCTTCGAAACAGCTGCGCATAGAGCTCCGATGCACGGTCGTTCCAGGTTTGCTTGGGGCGATTCTGCAGGCCGTTCAGCTTGCGTGATAATCCGATCAGGGCCTGCGCCGTTCGGCGCGTCGTGTCGGGCGAGATCGTCGAGGGCAGACGGCTCAAGGCGATGAGATAATGAAAGTCTGAGGGAGCGGGTGTGCCGGGAGTAATCTGCGAGAGAAGTCTGGCTGGTGCATTGGTATCTCGAGACTGAAGCATGGCTAGCAGACGCGCGCCCTCCCATGCCAACATCGAATCTCCCGTGCCCAGCGCGGTCAACGCAGCCTGCGCCATCGAGCCACGCACCGGATCAGCGGGGGCTGGCAGATGTGCCGCCGAGTAGGATGTGTATAGCTCAACCCCGGGATTCTCCAGGTCCCAGTCACCCAGCGCCATCATCATCAGCCCCAGAGCTTCGAGCCGATCCGCCGGTTGGGTGGCCTGGCGGAAGGGACGAAGAGCCAGCCCGGCCAATGCGGAATTGAATCCATTTGTGGGGAACCGCATGGCGGCTGCCCAGGCTGCACCCAGCTGGGCGGAAGGACTGGCTGTCGCCAGCGTCGTGAAAAATGTTTTCCAGTGTTCAAGCGGCAATGAGACAGCGATGGATGCAGCCAGCTGACGTATCCGTCGGTCAGGGTGCCCGGCATTGACCATCGAGCATTGGAGCAGGTCCTCGATCTTCATCCCTTCCATCTGTTCAAACGCGGCCTCAAGGGCACATCGCCGGACCATCGCGCTCCCGTCCCGCGCCAGCCGTGCGACGATCGGGCTGAAGCCCGCGCAGGGTATTCGACCCAGCGACCATGCGATGCGAGCCCGCAGGAACGGAGAGGCCATCTGCGACCCTGCCTCCGCGGTGACAGTCATGAGGCCCCCGTGAGCCTCGGTCAGTATCTCAACGGCCCGGATTCTCATGGAGTCAGGCAGCTCCTCGCTGATCGCCGCGAGGTCAAATGGCCGCGAGGTCAGTTTGACTGCCGCAGGTCCCCAGATGGCCCGTGACCAGGCGTCGGTGGGTTGCGGAGCCTGGAGCGCCAGCACCACCTCATTGGCCGCGTCATCTTTCCAGTTCCTGGCCAGGTCCAGCCGTGCGGGATCCATGATGTATCGGATTCGATAAATCACCCCGCGGGTTTTCCTGCCACCACACGAGATCAGAAGCGATCCGTCGGGTGCCACCGCGGCATCCGTCGGTGCGAATCCGCTCCGTCCCGTGGCCTCAAGGAAGATCGATGGATCGGTCTGGTAGGTCGCATCGCTGGGTATCAGGGGGGTGAACCAGACTTTCCCGAAGGTCCAGTCGAGGAGGAAAAGTCCGTTCTGGTAGCGGAGTGGAAACTGAAGGTGTCGATAACACA
>VHDG01000756.1 GCA_016871475.1 Verrucomicrobiota bacterium | reverse complement strand
GTCAGCATCACTTTCTCCAGCGAGCCAGGGGCAGGCTACGTGATCGAGTACAAGGCGAGCTTGCTGGATGGGCCCTGGATGGTGGTTGGGGGTGCCAACGGCACAGGGGCTTCCGTCACGTTCGTGGACACGGTCGCTTCTCGCAGACCTCCGGCCCGCTCTGCCGGGTTCTGGCGAGTGGTGAAGCAGTAGGTCGATAGACCGGCCTGCCGACCAAGCGAATCGAGGGCGCTGTGGGAATGACCACAGCGACCTTTTGTTTTCAATGCGTCTGAGCCCGATCTCGACCGCAATGCGGTTTGGAGAAGCTTGAGCGGGGGCGGATTGACTCCTTTGCCCATCTTTCAGCTTGAGTTACCTGCGCTTGCGTTTTGCAATGCCGCGCATGAGCTCCTTCACTGCTGCCTCACGACCTGCCTTCCACTCCGGTGGACAACCACCCATCCCCAGCCAGGCCCGTGTGGTCATTGTCGGAGGAGGGGTTGTCGGAGCGAGCGCCGCCTACCACCTCGCCAAACTCGGGTGGAGAGATGTCGTTCTCCTGGAGCAAAACCAGCTGGGCGCGGGAACAAGCTGGCATGCGGCCGGGCTCGTGGGCCGGTTGCGAACCAGCAACAGCATGACCCGCATCAACAAATACACTGCGGAGCTCTACTCCCAGCTCGAAGCCGAGACCGGACATTCGATCGGATGGAAACAGGTGGGCAGCCTGATCGTCGCAAAGTCAGAGGACCGCATGATCCAGCTCCGGCGCACCATGGCCATGGCCGAGCTGTTTGGAGTTGAAGCCCACCTCGTTGATGCGAAGGAGGCGCAGCGACGTTGGCCTCTGATCCAGATCGATGATGTCCTCGGTGCAGCGTGGCTCCCGTTGGACGGAAAAGTCATTCCGGGTGAAGTGCCCGTCGCGCTCGCGAAGGGAGCCCAGTCCCATGGGGCAAGGGTTTATGAAGGCATCCGGGTTTTGGATGTCATTCAGAAGAACGGTCGTGTGGCGGGAGTCAGAACCGATCAGGGCGAGATCCTGTCCGAATATGTTGTTCTTTGTGGCGGGATGTGGACGCGCGAGCTGGGTTTGCGATGTGGTGTGACCATTCCCTTGTTCCCTGTGGAGCATCACTATCTGGTCACGGAGGACATCGTGGGAGCTTTCGATGAACTGCCGGTGGGGCGGGATCCTGACCTCTGCATCTATTTCAGGGGCGAGGGCAATGGCGTCATGCTGGGTGCCTTCCAGGACTACTCGAAGCCGTGGGACGTCGCGAAAGTGCCGGACCGTTTTTCTTTTCAGCTCCTGGAGCCGGATTGGGACAAGTTCGCGGTGCCTCTCGCCAACGGTCGCCATCGCATTCCGGCCCTGCGTGACTGCAAATTTCAGAAGTTCGTCAACGGGCCCGAAAGCTTCACGCCGGACAACAACTTCATTCTCGGCGAAGCCCCGGAGCTCAAGAATCTCTTTGTCGCCGCAGGCTTTAACTCCGTGGGGATTGCCAGCGCCGGTGGTGCGGGATTGTATCTGGCTGAATGGATGATGGGGGGAGAGCAAAGCATCGATCTGTGGTCGGTGGACATCCGTCGTTTCCAGCCCTGGGCCAACAACCGCGCGTTCCTGCGCGAACGAGTCACCGAGGTCTTGGGGCTCCATTATCAAATGGCCTGGCCGAACCGTGAGATGGAGTCAGCCCGGGGCATTCGCCACAGTCCGCTCCACAGTCGATTGGAGAAAGCCGGCGCGTGTTTCGGGGTGCGGAACGGATGGGAACGCCCGCTCTGGTTTGCAACAGGACATGAGAAGTCGGTGATGAAGTATTCATTCGGGAGACAGAACTGGTTCGATTGCCATGCGCGGGAGCACCGAGCCTGCCGTGAGAATGTTGCCATCTTCGATCAAACGGGCTTTTCGAAGTATGTCGTCCGCGGCCCCGACGCCCTGGATCTGATGCAGAAAATGTGCGGTGCGGACATGGATGTTCCCGAGGGCAAGGCCGTTTACACAGGCATGTTCAATGCCCGCGGGACTTTCGAAAGTGACCTCACTGTCATCCGCACGTCAGCCGACGGTTTCTATCTCATCGGCAGCACCGCCCAGACTGCGAGGGATTTGGATTGGATACGACGATGCGGTGGAGACTCCCATCGGGTTGATGTATCGGACGTCACCGAGTCTTACAGTGTGATCAGCGTGATGGGGCCGCGATCCCGAGATTTGCTCTCAAGAGTCACTGACGCGGATCTGTCGAATGGCGCGTTCCCATTCGGTACATCCAGGATGATCAATGTGGGCATGACTCAGGTGAGGGCGATTCGGCTGACCTATGTGGGCGAGCTCGGCTGGGAGCTGCATGTGTCCACCAGCCAGGCGGTGGCGGTCCATGATTGCCTGATGTTGGCGGGCAAGGACCTGGGAGCCCTTAACGCGGGGCATTACGCCATCAATTCGCTCCGGCTTGAGAAGGGTTATCGCGCGTGGGGGGCAGACATTTCCACGGACGATACACCGATGGAAGCCGGCCTCGGGTTTGCTGTTTCGTGGAAAAAGACGGTGAGTTGTCTGGGGCGGGACAAGATCGCTGCACAGAAAGCGGCCGGC
>VHDG01000755.1 GCA_016871475.1 Verrucomicrobiota bacterium | reverse complement strand
GGGCAAACCCTGCTGTTCGGCCTCCGAATCCCGGTAGTCCCAACGCTGCCGTGGACAATTCCTCCGTGATTTTGGGCGGAGGGACACAGGCAGCTGAGGCCGCATTTGTTCCCGGGCGCAGAGGCGGGGTATTTGTCTCCGGCGGAGAGGCCGTCACACCAAGTGGAGGCAGTTTCTCCCCTCCGGCAGGAGGTGCAGTGAATCCCGGCTACACGCCTGCGCCAACTTACTCCAGCACTCCAGGTGTGGCCGCGACCGTTCCACCACGCGAGACGCGGACCCGAGTCCCCCGGTACCAGGTGCCTATCCCACCTCCACTGCCGGAACCGGGTGGAAACCAGTAAACCCCGGAGCGGACACTCCCTCATTCTCCCCCCTGGGTTTCGCCCGCTGCTTACCTGACCTTACTCGCCTGGATGCCTGCCGAGACCTCTCTCTCCCTCATCGCTGCACTGGATTTGCGGGTTCGCTACAACGAACGCGTCATTCTGGACGGTGCCACACTCGCGATTCGTGAACGCGCGCGCACAGGTCTGGTGGGACGTAACGGGTCGGGGAAGTCCACTTTCATCAAGATCCTGGCCGGCTTGTTGCAACCTGACTCGGGTGAGATCGCCGCCCGCAGAGGCATGGTCGTGGGATACATCTCGCAGGACTTCACCCTCGATCCGGAAAGAACGGCGGCGCAGAATATACGCGATGGCGCCGGTCACATCGATCAGCTGATCCAGGAATTTGAGTCACTGCCCCACGATTCCAAACGCCATGAGGAGCTTGAGCAGCGGATTCAGGCTCTCGACGGATGGAACGTCGATCAACGTCTGAACACCGCCATGTCAAAGCTGGGCATCGATCAGCCTGATCGCCTGGCCGGAACCCTCTCAGGTGGAGAGAAGCGTCGCGTGGCCATGTGCCGTGCCATCGTCTCACGACCTGACCTGCTCATCCTCGATGAGCCCACAAACCACCTTGATCCCGAGGCCATCGAGTGGGTGACGGAATTCTTGAAGGAGTTCCCTGGTGCGGTGGTTGTGGTGACGCATGACCGCTATTTCCTGGATGAGGTGGCGGAGGAGATCGTTGAGCTGGCGAACGGCCGGTTCTTCACCTACGAGGGAGGCTACACCGACTATCTGCTGGCGAAGGCGGAGCGTCAGGCGGCTGAGGAATCTGTGGAACATAAGCGCCAGATGTTCCTTCGACGCGAGTTAGATTGGGTCAGACGCGGTCCAAGCGCTCGTCGAACCAAGTCCAAGAGCAAACTCGACCATTACTTCGAGGTCGCGGCGCAGGAAGGGCCTCCGGTGGAGGAGCAAATGGACCTCCTGATCCCGCCCCCTCCTCAGATCGGAAATCGAGTGCTCGACATCGTCAATTTGGGAATGTCCCTCGGCGATCGCGTTCTGTTCAAAGGCTTCACGTTTTCCTTCGAGAACGGACAACGAATCGGAGTCGCGGGACGGAACGGCCTTGGAAAGACGACTCTTCTGCGATGCATGGTCGGGGAGCTGGAGCCTACGGAAGGCACCCTGAAGGCCGGCCCGTTAACCCGGTTCAATTATGTGGACCAGGGTCGGGTTCAGCTGAGGGACGATGCGACGGTGTGGGAGGAAGTGGCTGGGGGTGCGGATACAGTCCTGTTCGGAAGCGAACGGATGTCTGCACGATCCTACCTCAAGCGGTTCCTCTTCACCGACGACCGGATCAGCACGCAGGTGAAGTATCTTTCCGGAGGTGAGCGAAGCCGTCTCCTGCTGGCGAGGATCCTGCGTGGTGGAGGCAATTTCCTGATCCTCGACGAACCAACAAACGATCTCGATCTCCCCACGCTGCGAGTGCTCGAGGAGGCATTAATCGCGTTCCCCGGTGTGATCTGTGTGGTGAGCCACGACCGGACGTTTCTCAACCGCGTCTGCACCGGCATCCTGGCGTTTGAAGGCGACCAGCAGATCAACTACAGCGTCGGCACGTACGACTACTATGTCGAGAAGCGCCAACGCCTGGCGGCGCAGCAGCCCGTCCCGCCGGTCTCCGGCGGTTCATCCATGAAGTCCACTCCCGACAAGGCGTCCGGATCGAGAGTGCGAAAACTCAGCTTCAAGGAAACGAAGGAGCTGGAGGGCATGGAGCAGCAAATACATGACGCGGAGTCCGAGGTTCAACGAATCGAGGCCTTGTTCGTCTCTCCCGACTTTCACCGCAAGCATGCCCAGCAGACATCCCAGCTGATTGCAGACCTTGACGAGGCAAAAGCTCTCGTCATCAGGCTCTATTCGCGATGGGAGGAGCTGGAAGCGATCAACCTGAATGCGTCGAAGGATCGCGGGGGTGGTGGAGAGACCCCACGCTAGTTCGAAAGCATGATGATCTCGCCGGCAGGCTGAGGAACCCCGCCCTTTCGCTCGTCGGTGATGGCGAACCGCTGAACGGTATTGATGGATTGTGCGATGGTGTAGGAACCCTGCACGTGTCCCGTGGTATCCACGCGAAGCAGTCCAGCGCTGACGGGTGAGCCATCGACGAAAACCCACAACTGGTAATCACGATCCTGGGCCGGGACGTTCAGACCATCGATGAGGATGGTTCCCGACTG
>VHDG01000754.1 GCA_016871475.1 Verrucomicrobiota bacterium | reverse complement strand
GATGCTAGATATGACGCGTATGAAGAACTGGGGATTATGCAGCCAGGTGATCGGGTCGTCTCAAGGCAGCCTCTGCCTCGATCGAAGGCAATTCCTGCAGCGGTCGGGCACGGGATTCGGGCTGCTGAGCCTTGCCGGGCTGTTGGACGGCCGCAATACGGTGCGGGCAGCGGCTACCACACGGCCCTCATCAGAGGCATTCTTTCAGGCCAAGGCGAAAAGGGTCATCTACATCTTTGCGCAGGGTGCGCCTTCCCAGGTAGATACATGGGATCCAAAGCCCGAACTCACTCGTCGCGCCGACCAATCCCTTCCCGGGTTGGGGGGGGTGGCGATGGCTTCTCCCTTTACGTTCGCCCGACACGGTCAATCCGGGATCGAGGTCAGTCAGGTGTTTCCCAAGCTCGCTGCGCATGTTGACAAGATGGCGGTCATTCGCTCGATGCATACGGACATCCCAGCCCACGATGTTGCCACTCTGTTCATGAACACGGGCTCGTTGCGCATGACGAAACCGAGCATAGGCTCGTGGGTCCTTTATGGGCTAGGCGCAGAGAATGAGAACATACCCGGATACGTCTCTCTTCGTCCCGGAGGAATCCCCGCAGGCGGGGTGCAAAACTGGGGTTCGGCCTTCCTGCCAGGCAACTTCCAGGCAGCGAGCGTGAGCACCCGCTCCGCACGGGTGGAGGACATGCTTCAAAACATCAAGAATCCCTACATCACCCGAACCGAACAGCGCCGTCAGCTGGACCTTGCTCAGAAGCTGAATGCAACCCGGGCCGCGGCGATGCAGCAGGACGCGCAACTTGAAGCACGCATCGCCGCATTTGAGATGGCTTATCGCATGCAAATGGAGGCAACGGACGCATTCGACATCACAAAGGAACCCGCCTCAGTCCGAGAACTCTACGGTGATAGCGCGCAAGGTCGTCAGCTCCTGATCGCACGCCGGCTGGCGGAACGCGGTGTGCGGTTCATCCAGGTGTGGGCGGGTGGATGGGACCATCATGAAGACCTGCAGAACCGCCTGTCGGATTCCGCACAGGAGATTGACCAGCCAGCGGCGGCTCTGCTTGCAGACCTCGCCCAGCGTGGAATGCTTGACAGCACCTTGGTCGTCTGGGGCGGAGAGTTTGGCCGCACCGTGACTCGCGATCGCAACGGCGGTGATGACCCGGGTCGCGACCACAACAACCGGGCGTTCGCGCTCTGGCTGGCAGGTGGCGGGGTGAAAGGCGGCACCGTACACGGAGCCACCGATGAATTCGGAGCTCGTGCCGTCCAGGACAAGGTCCACGTTCACGACCTCCATGCCACGCTGCTTCATCTCCTCGGAATGAACCACGAAAAGCTCACCTATCGCTACAACGGAAGGGATTTCCGGCTAACCGATAACTTCGGCAATGTAGTGAAGAACATTCTTAGCTGAAGGGACAGATTCCATGAAACCAGTCAGTATTAGTGTCCGCTCCCGTCGCCTGCCCAGAGGTTTGTTGCGATCCCTGATCATCGTCGTGCTGACACTGGCTTCCTGGAAGCCTGTCTCGAACGCTTCTGATCTCGCCGGCCCCGGGCTTGAGATTTTCGAGTCGAAAATACGCCCGCTTCTGGCCTCCCGCTGCTATGGATGCCACAGCAAGGCAGAGGGCAAAGTGAAAGCCGGATTGGAGCTGGATTGGAAGGGTGGATGGGAGAAGGGAGGCGACTCGGGTCCTGCGATCGTGGCTGGAGATCCGGAAAAAAGCCTGCTCATAAAAGCCGTGCGGTTCACTGATCCCAGCCTTCAAATGCCACCGAAAGGAGAACGTCTTTCAGCCCAGGAGATCGAACACCTTTCCGCTTGGATCAAGATGGGAGCACCAGATCCACGCAATGCCCCTCTGACCAAGTCCGGTCAGCAGGCTCCGTCAGCCACGGCCCACTGGGCGTTCCAACCTCTTCGTCCTCCCGCTCTCTCCTCCCCCGGCGGAAACGTGAAAGACATGAATCCAGTCGACTTCTTCGTGAATCAAAAGCTGGAGGAGTCAGGACTGCGTCCGGCAGAGGCTGCAAACAAACATACCCTGTTGCGGCGTGCCTATTTCGACCTCATCGGATTGCCGCCGACTCCTGAGCAGAGCCAGGCCTTTCTCGGAGATGTCTCTGCCAATGCATTCGAGAAGGTTGTTGATGAACTGCTGGCATCGCCCCACTACGGTGAACGTTGGGGGCGTCATTGGCTGGATGTAGCGCGCTACTCCGACACCAAGGGACAATTCCGGAGGCAACGCGAAAGCTCGGTCTATCCCTACGCCTGGACCTATCGCGACTATGTCATTGAGTCCTTCAACCAGGACAAACCTTATCCGCAGTTCATCCAGGAACAAATCGCAGCCGATTTGCTCCCTCGAAAGGATCCCAAGGCATTGGCCGGGCTCGGTTTTCTAACCTTGGGGGATCGGTTCAACGGAAACGAGAATGAGATCATCAACGATCGGATTGACGTGTTGAGCAAAGGTTTCCTCGGGCTCACGGTTTCCTGTGCTCGTTGCCACGACCACCGGTTCGATCCTGTCCCAACCGCGGACTACTACTCGCTGCATGGGATTCTTG
>VHDG01000753.1 GCA_016871475.1 Verrucomicrobiota bacterium | reverse complement strand
GGCGAGATCCCAGGGGATTGTGGAGGCATTCGTGAAGCCGGGAATGATGGCCCTGAGGGACGTGTTCTCGCAGTTGAGTTCGAGAGCAGCGAAAGGCGGATGAAAGAACACATGCGAAACCAGGACTTCAGTCTCCAACCAGTGGCAATCCAGATCCGGGTCGGTAATGATCTCCCCGCACGTGGCTTTCTCAGGTTCGGGCAGCGGGGCGCGGCCCTTGCGCACGATGCTCAGCCTCGAGCCCTCCGGTGCGATAATCATGGGCAGGAACCCGCCCGGTGAAGTGACGCCTTGAACCTCGATGAGATCCCCGGCCTGGAGCTCCTCGTAGGCGTGCAGATGGTGGTGGAGCATGACATATCCATAGCCCGACTCGTTAGCCAGAAACATCAGATACTGAGCCTGCGCATAGAACGTGACTGTTGCCTCGACCTTGACCGGGATCTTTGATGCCGCCGCCTCAACTGAGAGCCGATGGATCTCATCCAGGCGGGTGAGGGTCGTCACGGTGCGGTCGCGCGGAGCTGAAGCCGCCCGGCATTGCTCGGAGCAGTGCAGGAGCACGCTGAGCACGGCTGCGAGAAAATATGCCGGGGGTCTCACCGGGTTATGGAGCCTCATGGTAGCACAGGGTTTCCACCTATCCATATGGATAGATGGCTGCCGGGTGTTCGTTGCGCTTAGACTGGGGATGGTCGGGTTGCGTCGATCTGCTTTTCAAAATGCAATGATCTATAAGACACCGCCGGGCCTGGCATCAGCCAACTTGCCAGGCTTCCAAAAGCACGGATGCTTTGGGCGGCTCTTAGGCGTTACCTCACCGTAGTGGGTTGGGAGAGGGAACGTCAAGAATCTGTCCTGGACAGGGGGCGCATCCGGCCATCACCAAAACCTTCCTCATCGCAACGACTCGTCTTTTGACAACGGGTTGCGCGACCTGTGAAAGCAACTTTCACGTCTCTCATATCCGGCGGTGCAACCCTCCAATGCAGAGATTCACTCGGTGGAAGGTGCCAGGATCCATTCCTCGGGACGCACCGAGCATCGGACCGTTTGCCCGATGACCCGGGTGGTTGAGGCATGGGTATTGTGCTCCTGGGATCGAAGGATCAGCCCCCCGGCAGCCTCGAGCGAATGTTGCTCCACGTCCCCCATGAAGCTCGACCCTCGTAGCAAGGCGCTGAAACCCTCGGAACCCGGGGAGTGATGCAGCAGCAAGGATTCCGGTCGCACTCCCAGTGCAACCGAATCACCCGCTTGCACCCTTGCACTTGTTATCACTTGGATGGTTCCGAGCGGGGTCCTGACCAGGCAGGACGCGGGGCTGGTTGATTCAACCCTGCCTGAGATCCAGCTCGTCTCCCCCACGAAATCAGCGACGAACCGCGAGGCGGGCTTCCAATAGGTCTCTCTGGGCGTGCCAACCTGTATGATGCGCCCCTCGCGCATCACTCCGATCCGGGAGGCAAGAGACAAGGCTTCCTTCTGGTCGTGTGTCACGTAAAGCGCGGTGATCCTGGTCTCTCCATGAATGCGTCGAATCTCCTCACGAAGCTCTGCTCGAAGTCGTGCGTCCAGATTCGACAGGGGCTCATCCAGCAACAGCAGGTCCGGTTTTACGGCCAGGGCGCGCGCCAGAGCCACCCGCTGTTGTTGCCCACCGCTGAGTTGATTTGCCAGGCGATGGGAATAGTCCTGCATCTGCACAACGGTGAGCGCTTCCTCCACCTGCTGTTTTACTTCCCGGGCCGGCAGATTGCGTGTCTCCAGTCCATACGCCACGTTCTGGGCGACTGTCATGTGAGGCCACAGGGCGTAGTTCTGAAAAACCATTCCCAGGTTGCGCTTGTGCACAGGGACATCATTCATCCGCTGGTCCCCAAACCAGATCTCGCCCGATCCAGGATCCGCAAACCCCGCGAGCATGCGGAGCAATGTCGTTTTCCCGCAGCCGGAGGGCCCCAGTAGAAAGAACAGCTCCCCGGAAGCAATCTCGAGGGACACATCTCTTACTGCCGGCGTGTCACCAAAAGTCTTCGAGACGTTCTTCAGCCGGATCTTCATTTGGTGCCTGTTTTGGATATCAACCGATATTTCCCCTGAGCCCATCGCTGCCATTCCAGCCGCTTTTGAAGGCGAACGGAATGGGTCTTCCAGGGGCCGGCCGCGAGCGTCGCCAGCTCATTTTCTGTCATGGGTGGTGCGCCCAGCCGTGCCACGTCATTCGAGTTCAGCCCGCCTTTGATGATCGCTGTCCACGCGGCACGGAGTTCATGATGCGAGTCCACAAGCGAGGCGCCAAGAAGCACCGGCAGAACCTCCCGTCTCTCGCGGGCTTTCCTTCCGTCATAACGGAAATCTTGCTTTCGGGCGAAAGGAGAGCTTCCGACGTTGCTGGCGTTTGGGAAGCGGTCGTAGAGATCGGGGCGTACGGGCAGACGTTCGATGGAGTTGTGCACGGATCCATCAGGGTGGCCTTTGGGGAAATACCAAAGTTTTTGTCCGGGCTCGCCCAGAACAAATTCAAGAAACCTCCGGGCCCCCTCGGGATTCGGTGAACCTTTCAGCACGGAGATGGGATCCGGCGCCATCGTCG
>VHDG01000752.1 GCA_016871475.1 Verrucomicrobiota bacterium | reverse complement strand
CTTCCAATTCGGTCAGAAAGCCCCCCCCACCAGGGCGCGAAGAGAAACTGCATCAGGGAAAACGACGCCATGACCGCCCCGATCATCAAGGCACCCGCGCCGTACTTCTGGCTGTAGAGGGGAAGCAGCGGGAGCACGATGCCAAACCCGATCAAGTCGATGAACACGGTTAAAAAAATGACCAGGAGCGAAGGTTTCTTCATTCAATGAGGCCGCCAGATCGCGGCGCGCTGCGGAGTCTAGGGAGCGACCCGTCCGAGTCAACCGCGCGCATGGGCTCGCCCCGCATTCGATCCTATCCCCGAGGCGGCCCCGTCCCTCGCTCTTTTGTCAGGGAGCCACGTCGGTGTAGAGTAGGCGGAGCCGACGGATTGAAAGGCGCGAGGGCCAATGACCGTCGGACTCCGCCCCTCATCGAACCGGACAGGCGGTTTTCCCGCATCCGGCTCTCCGAGGGTCATTCATCGCTTTGGCTTCAACGTCTCGGCCTCCTTGGCGCTGCCCCGGGCATGCGATAGAGTCCGAATCGCTCATGGAGTTCTTCAGCCGTATAGGTAGACCACAGTCCGGTGGTGCAGCCGTGTTTGCGCCACAGCCATCGCTGGAGCTTGCCACAGACCACCCAATCCACCGCGCTCATCACCCTGTTGCTGTTGCCATAGTGAAAGTATCCCGCCCAGCCTTTCAATTTCCGGTTCAGTTCCCTGACCACCTCTCCCACGGGCCGCCAAAGCGTCCCTCGATTGAGTTTCTCACGGAGCCCGTCCCGGAGTTTCTTCAGGCTTTTGGGATGGGCTTCCACGTGCGGATACTTCCGCCCGCTTCGCCCTCGTCGCCAGGTCAGTGCAAACCCAAGAAACTTGATCCCCTCCTGCCGGATGTCCACCAGGCGGGTCTTCTTCTCATTGAGGAAGAATCCCCGTCGTTCCAACCACCCTTTGAGCCTTTCCATCAGTCCTTGGCCTTGGCCGGGCCGACTCAGGATCACGAAATCGTCTGCGTATCTCACCATCACGGGCTTGAGTTCGCAGCGTTCGTTGACTTCCCAATCCAGCGCGTTGAGGTAGGCATTGGCGAGCAAGGGGGAGATCACGCCTCCTTGCGGCGTACCGCACGCGTTCCCTCCCCCTCCGCCCGGGCCCCCTTCCTTGGGCTCCACGATCGGCGCCCGCAACCAGCCCTTGATCAGTTTCAGGATTGCTCCGTCACGGATCCGTCTGGCCACGATGCTCAGCAGCTTCCCATGGGGAATGCTGTCGAAGTATCCGCTCAAGTCCGCGTCGATGACTTCGACTCGTCCTTGCAGCATCCCCTTCCCAATCACTTCCATCGCCTGATGGGCACCGCGTTGGGGGCGGTACGCATAGCTGTTCGGATGACTGTCCGCTTCCAGGATCGGCAGCAGCAGCAATGCCACCGCCGTCTGGACCACTCGATCTTTCACCGTCGGGATGCCCAGCGGCCTCATCTTCCCGTCGCCTTTGGGGATGTACACCCTTCGTACCGGACTCGGCCGATAGCTCTTGGTGCGCAGTTCCTCCAGCAACCCTTCCAGCCACTGGTCCCATGCTTCGTCGCTTTTGAGGTAGACTTCACAGGTCTGTCCATCTACCCCAGCCGCGCCGTTGTTGTGCGCTACTGACCTCATTGCTGTTTCCAGCAAATCCTTCCGCAGCAGTTCTCCATAGAGGCTGTAGAACCGATACTTCGGCTCAGCCTTGGCCTTACGATAGAGCGTTCGCTGCAGCTTCTGGATCTTGGTTGGAGTTGTTATCCGTTCGAACAGCCTTTCGGCTTCCGGCCGGCCATCTTCCGATCCCGCGCTGTTTGCGTTCGCGTTGACCCAAGTGCCCTCCCTTCGCTCCTCCGTGGTTTGGGTCTCCACGGTTTCTTCGCTACGACGAAGGACTCCGACTTCTCCGTCCGCCCTTCCGGTCTTGGAGGGTTCGCCCCCTTGAACCGGTGGTTTTGGCGTGGCCGCCATGCGTCCGGAGATCTCCTGGCTTACCTTGCTTTCCCTTCCTGTCGTGTCGCCCTCGCAGACCCCGCCGGAATCAACTGCGCCCACCTGACGATTTGATGACGCAGCGTGGCAGCCTTCGCCATGGATGCAGCGGCTCGGCTTACCGGGTTTGAACTTTTCGAGGCTCATTTAATGAGGTTGACTTTCGTTGCGACCCGACAGTTCGAGACGGCGTCCCGCTTGTGGTTCAGCCTCACGGCCTCATCCCGGACACCGCATTTCGGTCGTGAACCGTCTAACTCGACCGGTGGGACTCTCACCCACGAGGTTACCAACTTCACCAGCGCACGCATCCAGAGGTTGTTGGTAGGGCGGGCCTGTCCCAGCCCGCCGCCCACTGGATGCAAAACATCACGCTCCGGCGGCGCGCCGGGACGGACGCACCCTACCTGCATCACCGGCAACATCGGGATGCACCGGTCTCAAGCGATCTCTATGCTTTACCCGCCCCCGCTTTTTTCTAAACTCATCGCGTGGCCGCTCTGAAAACCAACAAGCTTTTCGGCGGGCTCATCACCTCGGAGCTCGAAAAGCTGGAGCAGACTTGTGAAATTCGACGTTATCGTCCAGGCGAA
>VHDG01000751.1 GCA_016871475.1 Verrucomicrobiota bacterium | reverse complement strand
AACACGCCCCCCGGAACCGAGGGGAACTTCGCCGGGAGCGGCGACCCGGACATTGTTTCCATGACGCCGCGCCAGCCGGTCGTCTCGTAGAACGTCACACTGCTCGGGCCTGACTCAGCCACGGCTTTGATCATCGCGAGCGTCCAGGCTGCGGCGAAGAGCGAGAGCTGGCGCGGATCCACCTGAGACGGCAGTTCACCCGCAGGCACGGCGGACGCAGGGCCCGTGGCGTTCGGATTGAACCGTGGCCGAAGGGTGATGGGCGACACCACGAGCGGTTTTCCCGGAAAGTAACGACGCACGCTGCTCAACTGATGCGCGGCAGCCTCGGGTGTCTCAGCAATGCTGGTGTCGTCGAAGGCGTGCACCTGCGGGTTCATCGACCAAGTGATGAGATCCGCGTCCGCGGGTGGGCGCTGCAGATTGAGTTGGTAAAGATCCGCGTCGGTGCCGGCCCCGATCGGCACGCCCGGGATAACTGCGGCCAAAGCCAAGCGAGCCGCGCGCAGCGCATCCGCCGTGGTGGATTTCTGGTGGCGATGAAACACCAGCACACGGGCGAGCGATTCACGTTTGCCGGCCAGAGCTTCGGCGATCGAGGGCAATCCCGCCTCTGGAGCCACGTCGAGGTGCAGCGCGACTTCCAGTTTCGCACCCAACTGATCCGCTTCAGCGGCTGCGCGGTCGAGTTGCTGACGCCAGCTTGCTTCCCATGGCCGCAGATCCACTCGCAGGTGCGCCGGGCGCAGAGCCCGCAGCTGGTTCACTTCGTCAGCGAGCAGCGGTTGCCCGTGGCTTCCCATGCCCAGCCCGATCGCCGGCAGCGGCTTGCCTTCGCCCAGCACGCGCACGGTGACGGCGGCATCGACCCCCGTGCGCAGCGATGGGGCGGTTGCTCCGGATGCGATGGGCACCTTCTCCACGATGCGCAAGCGCACTTCCTGGCGCACGCGCGTTCCGGCTTTGATTTCCATCGGGAACGGCAGGCGCAACGGCGTGCAGAAGGTTTTGAAGCTGGCGTCGATCCAGTTGCGCTGATCCTCCATCTCAAAGAGGTCGCCTTCGAAATCCAGCTCAGCCCACACGCCGGGTGCCACTTGATGGTTCAACCCCGCAAGATCGTGGAGGTACTTCACGGGTTGCTCGGCAGCAATGGTGTCGGGAAAACAAAGGTCCTGCTCCGTGCCGTTGGCATAGCGCGCGCAGCAATTCGCGCCGGCGCATTCACGGATCGGATGGAGCACACAAAAGCCGATGCGATTCCGGCGGAACGTGCTCTTCGCTTCGCCGTCGAATGTGAATCGAATGCTGCCGTCGTCGCCGCCGCGGATGTCCGCACGCCAGACGAAGTGAATGTCGTCCTGGCGATGCGTGCTCACGTAGCGGACATGGAAACCCGCGCCAGTGGACTGAACGTCCAGGTCCGAAATCACCCCGGGCACCGTGTTCCAGTCGTGGTCGCGCACTGCGGCGTAGATGCGTCGAATCACTTCACGGCCATCCCACGTCACGTAGCGAAGGTCGCCCGCTTCGAGGAGCATCGAGAGCGGCCCGGCCTGCAACGTCCGAGGCCGCAAGGACCTGTCGTCTGCTGAGGCGAGGGGGAATGCTTCGATCGCTTTCACGGCTACAGATGGATGACACGATCCTTCGCCGCGCTTTCGTAAGCGGCGAACGTCAGCTCCATGGTCTTCAGGTTGTCGGCTCCGGTCGTTTCTCCGGGGCCCGCGCCGCGGAGCGCGCCGAGCAGATCGCGCAGGCACGGGACCATGCTGGCATGGGCGACGTCGTAGCGCGGATCGGCCCAGGCATAACGCGGCGGCGCATGCCTCCGGCTGTGGGTGCCCTTCTTCGTGGTAATCCTCAGCCAGTGGTCGGCGCCGAGTTCGATGCTGCCCTTCGGCCCCTCCACGAAAGCCAGGGTTTGGGGAAAAATCTCACGCTCGACCGGCGTCTTCGCGTAGGCCAGCTCGATGACCACGCTAGTGCGCGCCTTGCCCATGGCGAGCAGGAGGGTCGCGACGTTCTCGCCCTTTACGGCGGGCATCAGCGTCCGGTGTGTCTGGCAATAGACCGAGTGCGCTTCGCCGAAACATGCCCGAGCCGTGTCGAGGAGATGCACCCCAAGGTCGGTCATGATGAACCGTTCGAGCTCGCGCAAAGCGGGCTGATTGGCCCAGACGTCGAAGCCTGAAATCATCGTCAACCTCGCCCGAAACGGGGTGCCGATGGCGCCGGAACGAATGGTTTCGATCAGCGCGCGCAGCGGCGTCTGCCAGCGCCAGTTTTCATGGACGAAGAACGGCGTCTTCGCGCGGGCGAAGGCGGCGACCATCGCGCGGGCATCGGCCAGGGTGGGCGCCATCGGTTTCTGGCAGATGCAGGGGATGCGGTGTTTCGCGCAGAGCAGCGAGAGCGGTTTGTGGCCGCCGACTTCGGTGATGTTGTCCACGAAGTCCGGCTGAACTTCGCGCAGCAGCTTCTCCGGGTCGTCATACACTGCGGGCACACCGAGATCGCGGGCGAAGGCCTCGGCGCGTTCGCGCGTGCGGTTGTAGATGGCGACGCACTCCGTACCGCCGATCTCGCGCCAGGCGGCG
>VHDG01000750.1 GCA_016871475.1 Verrucomicrobiota bacterium | reverse complement strand
AGCTCCAACGATTCCCTGAACAACAGCCAGATCATCGACAAGGACTTCTTCGCGGGGATCATCCGGCTTGATGTGGACAACCGGGCTGGAAGCATTCCAGCGAACCCTCACTCCGCCCTGCAGTCGGTCAATCGACTGGTCTATTCCATTCCAGCGGACAATCCGTTTATTGGAATCACTCAATTCCTTGGGCGTCCCATGAATCCGCAAAGGGTACGAACAGAGTTTTATGCCATTGGTCTCCGAAACCCGTGGAGGATGTCTTTCGATCCTGGAACCGGGTTGCTTTATGCAGGCGATGTGGGCCAGAGCAGACTCGAAGAAGTCAATGTGATCAGGCGCGGCGGGAACTATGGGTGGGCGTTCCGTGAAGGTTCAGCGGCGGGACCGAAGCCCGACAGCGTGCCCTCAGGCACCCCCTCGATTGATCCTATCTGGGAATACTCTCGAGGCACCACCGGCACGAATGTGGGTAACAGCATCACGGGCGGTCTGGTTTACCGGGGGGCCAGGATTCCAGAGCTGGCGGGCATGTACGTTTTTGCGGATTACGTCTCCGGCAACATTTGGGCGTTGCGATATGACGGACGCGTGGTCAGTGGATTTCGGCACCTGGGCGTTGAAGGGGGGATTGTCGGTTTCGGACGGGATCCCAGACAGGGGGACGTTCTATTGGTGGATATGACCGCAGGGACTCTTCTTCGTTTGGACTATTCCCCGCCTCCCACGGGGCCGGGGATTCCTTCCACCCTCGCTGCCACCGGAGCTTTCTCCGATCTCGACAGCCTTACGCCCAGCCGAGGTTTGATCCCCTATGAACTGAACTCGCCCTTCTGGTCGGACCGGGCCGTGAAAAGCCGATGGTTCTCCATCCCCAATACAAACCTGCTCGCGCGATTTCAGACGGAAGGCAGCTGGCAGTTCCCGACAGGAGCGGTCTGGGTGAAGCATTTCGACCTGGTTACCAATGAGGTCACGCAGGAGAAGCGTCGATTGGAAACGCGATTCATCGTTAACGGGCCTTCGGGAGTATATGGAGTGACCTACCGTTGGACTCCGGGGGATACCAATGCAACGCTTGTCGCCGCCAGCGGATTGGAGGAGGACATCCCTATCGTCGGATCGGATGGAACGACGTCGATGCAGCGATGGATCTATCCCAGCCGGGCGGCGTGTCTTACCTGCCATACACCGATCTCAGGCGGGGTTCTGGGCTTCAACACCGCGCAATTGAACCGCAGCATCGACCATGGTGACGGGCTGGAAGACCAACTCGCAGCGCTGCGATCTGCTCGGTTTTTTGCAGCCACGCTCCCCGATCCTGCCACTTTGCCTCGTGTCGCACATCCGTCCGATGAAACGGCCAGTTTGGAACATCGTGTTCGAAGCTACCTCGATGTTAACTGCGCATCGTGTCACCAACCGGGTGGCACCGGCCTCGGCTCGTGGGATGCCCGGCTGTCAACGTCTACTGATTTGGCAGGACTTCTGATGGGGGTGCTCAACGACAATCTTGGAAACGACAGTAACAAGGTTCTTCATCCCGGCAGGCTGGATCTGAGCACCCTTCACGCCCGCATATCCACCCGGGGCGCGGGAGCCATGCCGCCGATCGGGAGCAGTTTGCCGGACATCACCGGAGCAGACTTGATCCGACGTTGGGTGGAAGCACCCGACAGTGCTGAACGTCTGGATTATCCCACATGGGCGGGCAATCGCTTCACTTCTGCCGACCAGCGCGATCCCTCGCTCGATCCAGATGGGGATCAAGCGACGAACGAGGAGGAATGGTTGCAGGGAACGGATCCCCGTCTGAAGGACGATCGTTTTGCTCTGGGACCCCTTGAAGGGACGGAGGTCGGTTTTTGGGTGATCCAGCCAGCCAATCGCCGTGTGGTCCTGGAGTTTTCTGATCGGCTGAGGCCTGCGGGAAGCTGGCAGCCTTACGCCAACGGTTTGCTCGAGTGGAGCTATCCTTCCGCTCCTCGACGTTTGGAATTCCGTATTCCCAACTCGACTAACCCGTTTCGCTATTTTCGAGCGAGAGCCATTGCTCCATAGCCGGAACGACGAACCTGGAGCCCCGGTCACTGGCGAGGCACAAAAGGAAACATGGACACCGCGGGCGGTCTCTTTTACAAAACTCGCCGTGGATTCCCAGCAGCCTCAGGCGTCAGCCTCAACCGGAGCGGACTCGACCCATCGCGAGGTCGAGTCCATGAAAGACCTCAGTCCGCAACAGTGGAAGTCAGGGATCGCCGCCTGGCTGGGCTGGTTGTTTGACGGCCTGGACATGCATCTTTACACGCTGGTGGCAGCTCCGTTTGTGATGCAGCTGCTCATGGCGCCCAGCACCAAGGATCCGGCGGTTGGGATGTACAGCTCCATTATTCAGGCATCCTTTCTGGTTGGATGGGCTTTGGGCGGCGCCTTCTTTGGCCGCATCGGTGACAAGCTAGGACGGGCTCGGGCGCTGAACCTCACGATTCTTACCTACGCCATATTCACGGGGTTGTCCTTCTTTGCGCAGACCTGGTGGCAGCTATGCATTTTTCGTTTCCTGGCTGCACTGGGGATTGGGGGCGAATGGGCCGTGGGCGCGTC
>VHDG01000749.1 GCA_016871475.1 Verrucomicrobiota bacterium | reverse complement strand
CCCCTGTTCGAGATCGCACACATGATCTTGAAGCGTCCGGAGCGCCACACCGTATTGTTGAGCACCAAGAAGAAGGATGATGGCACGGCTGCGCAGCCCTTGTTCACATGTGCTTTGGATGACAGCCTTTGGCTCTCCGAGGCAGAGGCCGTGAAGCACGGGTTGGATCATTATTTCGACACGTTCTACAAGACCGAGAAGGTTCCGGTGGATCCACCCAAGGGTGTTTACACCTTCGTGGCGCAATGCGGGATGAGCGGGGTCGTCCTGGGGCCACCCAACCATCATGACTACCAAAACCAGCTCCGCCGCCTGCATGCAGAACGGTTCAGCCGGACGCCCTTCGACGCCTTCAAGTCGCGCGTCAAAATCGTGCGCGAGGAGACGGTCGTCAAGAAGTGGGTGGAAGACCAGAGCTCGAAAGCGGAGTACCACTGCTTGAATGTCGACGAGCCTCTGAAACTGGACAGCCGCGAGGAAGTGGAGAAGCACTTCAGAGAAGTGCACGTGCCCAACCTGATCCGTCAGGTGGACACTGTGAAGGTCAGTTTTGAAGCGACGAAAAAGCTTCGCCATCCCGGACTTCTGCGGACCGTTCGAATGGCCTACGAAGGCCAAAGGCGATTCCCGTTGCAGGTGGCCACCCACCTGAGCCAGCAGTTTGCTTCGCGAGGGTTGCAGTTCTTCAAGGTTAACAAGACCGTGACCCACGTCGCCGTGGCCCGGCCCAGCTACCTCGACCTCGAAACAAACGTCGTCAGCGACGGAGTTAAGAAGATCGTGGAGTTCATCAACAGCAATGCCAAGTGCACACGCCGTCAGCTTTTTGAGGCCTTGATGCCCTCCGCGTTGCAGTTGACGGTCAACCCAGCGACCCCGCCGGGAACCGCGTCAGCCGACAGCGCAACTCCAGAGAGCCCATCGCCCGAGACCGCTCCGGCGGCCAAGCCCCAAATCACACCCGAGATCCAGACGTTCATGACGGATCTTCATTGGCTCATACACCAGGGACATGTGTTGGAGTTTGCCAACGGAGTGATGGAGACGGCGAAGAAGCCCATGCCCAGGCCAACGAAGGCCCCAGCTGAAAAGCCGGCCGGGAAATCTGAGCCCAAGGCGGAGGCAAATGTCGAAGCCGCCGCAGACCAGGTACCTTCTGAAGCCTCACTCGCTGCCGAAGCCTCCCCTGCCCCACAAGACGCTGGTGAACAACCGCTCGGCGCTTCCTAGCCCAGCCATCGCTGGAATGAAGTTTATGCCCGCGGCAGAGCTGACGCTTCGCGAAGGACGCATCATCGACAGCATAGATGGCTGGTTGATGCTGGGCAGCCCGTCCGAAGCGCTGATGGAATTCGGCCGGCTCTCCCCTGTCGGGGCTTCTCATCCGCGATCGCTGGACGCCCGCTGGCGGATCGCAGCAGCGATGCGGGACTGGGACAGCGCTCTGGAAGCTGCGGTTCAGTTGCAACAGGTCGCTCCGGACGATCCCGCAGGCTGGATACACCGCTCCTATGCGATCCGACGACACAAGCTTGGCGGATTACACAAGGCCTGGGACGCCCTTCTTCCTGCCGCTTCCCGGTTTCCGAAGGTGAGCGTCATCCCCTACAACCTCGCCTGCTACGCGGCTCAACTCGGTCAACCCATCGACGCCTGGGATTGGTTGCATCGCGCCATCGAGGCCGCCGAGGACATCCGCCTGATCAAGAACCAGGCTCTCAACGATCCCGATCTCAAACCGATTTGGGATCGTGTTAAAGGCCTCTAACATACCGTCCGCACTCCCCGCCCATGATCGATCGCTGGCTTAGTCACCTCGAGCTCTTCCTTCTGCGAAAGGCGCCCCACTGGTCGGTCTCCATTCGCAGCCGCAGGAATCATGTCGTTCGCACCGACAAAGAATTCCTGGAACTCTTCGATGATCTGCAGCGCAGGAAAGTGATCATTCAGTCGATGAGTGAAGCCTTCAACCTCTGGCAACTGTGCCCCAAGACCGCCCGCGTTCAGGGGGACATTGCTGAGCTGGGAGTTTATCTGGGAGGGACAGCCCGATTGCTCAGCCAGATCAAAGGCGATCGACGCCTCTTCCTGTTCGATACCTTTGGTGGAATGCCTGAGGTGAAGGAAGGACTGGACAAGGTTCAGGCCGGAACCTTTGCAGAAACGCGACTGGCGGACGTTCAACGATTGATGTCGGGAGAAAAGAACGTGCATTTCTGTGCCGGCTTTTTCCCGCAAAGCACAAAACAACTTCCCGGCGATGCTCAGAAGTTCTCCTTCGTGCATCTGGACGCGGACATCTATCAGAGCACCTTGGATGGACTCACGTTTTTCTACCCACGCCTGTCGCCCGGCGGAATGATCGTCGCGCATGACTACAGGTATTTGCAGTGCCCGGGCGTCAAACAAGCCTTCACCGAATTCTTCGCCAACAAGCCCGAACCCGTCCTGGAGCTCTGGGATACGCAATGCCTGGTGGTGAAATATTCATCGACCCCGGATCAGCGTTAGCCGGAACGATTCAGTAGGCCAGCGGCCATTTGCTTGATCCTCTTGCGAAGTGCTTCGTTGTTCGTCGCTTACGTATTTCAGTTCAATACGCGCACT
>VHDG01000748.1 GCA_016871475.1 Verrucomicrobiota bacterium | reverse complement strand
GAAGGACAAGTATCTGTAACCACCGAACGAACCAAACCGTCCACTGATGCGTGACGGTTGCGAACCTGAAAAAAGAGCACCCCTCATGAATGTCACCGATTTACAAAAGAAGTTGATAGAGTCGGCCCGGGCCTGCCCGCCGTCCGACCGCGTGCCATATGCTTTCGAGCATCGGGTGATAGCCCATGTCCGGTCCCTGAGGCAAAGCGTTGATCCCGTTCAGATCTGGGCCAGGTCCCTCATGCAAGCCGTGCTCCCCTGCTGCGCTCTCCTTCTGATGGTTGCCGTCTGGAGCTGGACGGGGAACGAAAGGCCGGACGCTTACGAAGGCGTGGATGAGCTGGAATTGGCTGTTGTTGATTCCATCGACAACCCGGAGGAGGGCTGGTGAGCACCTGGAAGGTCACCATCGCCACCGCGGCGATTTTCTCGACAGGATTCTTTGCGGGAGTCCTTGTTCCTCGCAGTTCGTCCCCGGGCAAATCAGGCGGCGCACCCAGCAGCATGACCTCCCCGCTGCCCAACGACCGCCGCATCTCAGCGGTGCGCTCATTCACCCGTGACCTGGGGCTGACCGCAGAGCAGCACGAGCAGATCGACGCGCTGATTGACGAAAGCCAGGAACGCACCCGCGTCATGTGGGATCTCGTGGCCCCGGAGGTCCAGGAAGAGTTCAAACGTCTCAGGGCCGAGGTGGTGAGCGTCCTCACCCCGGAACAACGCAAACGCTTTGAGGAACGTTCCCGCAGATACCGCCAGCAAAGGTCCAAGGAGTCTTCCTCCTCAAGCAATACCCCTGCCTCGCTACCCATTTCTAGTCCCGTGAGGACTGAGTCACCCTGATCCAGGCACCACGGCGACTCCCCGTCTCACCTCCTCCAATCGCTGCCAGCAATACCATTGCATCCGCGGCAGATGGAATGGCCCCTTCCACATGTTGCCTTTCAGACGGGTGGAAACACTTCCGTCCCGTCGGAGATAACCAAACCATTCTCCATGCACCGGATCAGGGAAATGCCCGTACGCCCAGTCGTGAACCCGTTGATGCCACCTTGCGTACTTCGGATCACCCGTGAGCTGCCAGGCAAGAAGACAGGCGATGATGGTCTCGTTGTGAGGCCACCAGAATTTCATCTCGTGCCAATACTCCGTGCAGGGCAGCCCTCGGACATCTCGGAAGTAAAGCATTCCACCAAACTCGGAATCCCAGCCGGCTTCGAATGCGCCATCGATGATGGATGCACCCAGCCGGATCAGCGATGGATCTGATCGCCTCAACCGAGCCTCCTCAAGAATGAACCATCCCGCCTCGATGGCGTGGCCTGGACACAACATGCGACCCTCGAATGTGTCGATGAACTGCCCCTGCGGACCGACCGTTTCAAGCAAACAACCGAACTCTGGCTTCAGGAAATCCCGTTCGATCTCCGAGATCGTGGCATCGATCGTCTCGGTGCACACGGGATCGTCGGTTGCCTTGCGCAATTCCTGGGCGGTGACGATCAAGCACATGGGCATCGCCAAACCCTTCATCGGCCTCACTTCTGGAAAGGTCTTGGGAGGCAGAAGTCCGGGGGTTCGATGATATCTGAGAACCATCTTGAAGAGATCAAGAGCCTGGCGCGCAAAGCGTTCCTCCCCCGAAGCCCGGGCGAAGGCTGCCAGCGCCATGGTCGCAAAGATCTCTGAGTAGAGGTAGCGACGCTTTCGCAGCGGCTTGCCGTCGCGGGTCACGGAAAAAAACATCCGCCCATCCGCGTCGAAGCAGCAACGATTGATGAACTCGATCCCATGTCTGGCCAGCTCCAACCACTCAGGCCGTTGCTCGACCGTGGTATAGAGGGTTGAAAGCAGCCAGGCGAACCTGCCTTGAAACCACACTGGCTTGTCCGGGTGAAGCAGGCTGCCGTCCTGGTCGAAGGCTGTCAGGTATCCCCCATGCTCCCGATCGATGGCACGCGGAATCCAAAAAGGCAGCGTGTCGTGAAGCAACCCGTCGCGATAGGTCCTCAGGAGCGGTTCGATGTTCTGACGATCAAGATGAATCGGATGCATGTGGTTTCTTGCGCGGGTCGATTTGATGATGCGGCTCCGGGAGGGTCAACCCATTTGAATCCTTGCACGGTGAACGGAGGGTGGTGGATGAGCAGGATCTCCAGGAGATCACTCTGCTGACTGCTCAGAATAACATCGTGCAGTAGGGGATTCCCCTACCCTCCATGCCAACCTTGGGCATATGAAACTTTTTTTTCACGATCACAGTTATCACTCGCGATTCTTGAAAACTGTCGTAGGTTCCAGCGACAACAACCCAAACACGCCAGCCGTTCTTCCACCCGGATGCGGCCAGCAAACAAAGCCGTATGAAACTAGCCGTGTTCATTGAAAGGGATGCCATCCTCAACGAGGTGAAGGCCGGAGCAAAACACCAAATCAGCCCTCGTACCCTCGAAGAGTTCAAAGTCATCCGCTCGAGCCTCCAGCCACTGCTAGACCTCAAGGAGGCCGGCTTCCTGCTCATCGTCACAACCAACCAGTCCGCCGTTTCGCGAGGCGACCTCTCCCGACGCGAACTGGACCGGATGCACGACTCGCTTCGCCGCACTTTTCCAAT
>VHDG01000747.1 GCA_016871475.1 Verrucomicrobiota bacterium | reverse complement strand
TTAACCTAGAAACGGGAATGGCCCGGCATCGATCTGACACAAGATCTTGGCGAGCACGGCTTTCGTCGAACCTCACCGTATCACATCGCGGATACGCTTCGGTTCTCCTCAAACCGTGCTCATCCAAGCTGTTGCGCATCTCGACGCCGCTCCATTCCCGTTTCTAGGTTTAAGGGCCTGATAGGAGATCCCCGCGGACCGCCCTTGGAAATGATGTGCGCATCTTACTTTTTCGACTCGGTCCGTCCCTCTCCCCTCGTAATCGTAATCGAGCACGCATGAACCGCCCTCTCGACCCTGCAAAGCTAGAAGTCTATCAAACGTCCCTGAACTCGAGTTACTGACTGCACGAAGGAATCCTTGGCATCGAGGACCAAGCGCCGATTACGATTACGATTACGAAGGGCGGTCGCACCGGGAAAATGTGAGATGCGCCCTTGGAAATGATCCAGGGCGTTGCCGATCGTCGTGGAGCGTGGTATGGAAGGCCATGCCCATCCGGTGTACCAGCTCGTTCCTTATCTCGTGTTTGGCCCTGTACATGGGGTTCACGGTCCCAAAAATCTCCTCGCAGCAAGTTGTCATCAACGAAGTCGTGTCCAGCAACCAACGCGGTTTGCTGGATCCCTCAGGCGGGACACCAGACTGGATCGAGCTCTTTAATCCTGGTCCCGGGGTCGCGTCGCTGGCGGACTACGCGCTTACAGATGACCCAGCTAATCCTAGAAAATGGATCCTAAGCTCGGGCACGATTCCGCCCGGAGGTTTTCTGCTCGTGTTCGCAGACGGCAAGGATCGGCAGCCTTCCCGCTTCCCCGCTCGTGATCCAGGGACGACCCCCGGCCTGGTATCCTGGATCAAAGCGTCCAGCGTATCCACGAATGACACCACCGCGGTTCGTCGCTCCGGTGTCCTCTACTTCCTGAAACGCTGGCCGGACTTGAGCGGCGCAGGAAATCACTGGACCCAGGATTCAACGAGCCTGCAGCCTTACTGGCTTCCTCCCACCAACGGCCTGCCTGCCGCCTTTCGCTTCGATGGAGGGAATGACACTCTGCTCACATCAAGAAGTCTCGCGAGCAACAACTTCTGTATCATCGCGGTCTGCCGCACGCGTGTTCCTCACGAAATCGATCCACAAAGCCCAAGCGGCACAGCCGGAACTTCAGGCCAGCGATACTTCCTAGGCGCGAATCATCTTGGAGCTCTCGATTCCGGAATGGGGGTCTCGCTTGGGACCAACGGTGCGGCTATTTACGAACACGGAGACAATTACATGCCTCCGGTTGCATCGGTGAGTGGGAACATGGCGGGATACCAACTTCTTGCCTGGCATTACTCCAACGGCACTCCCCGCATTTATTGGCAAGGTGCGCTCTCCGCTGAAGGATTGCCTTCTTCTCGACGCCATGTGGCTGCTCCCACTTCCTTGGGGTCGGGTCCTTACGGTGCATGGAGTGGAGATCTGGCCGAGATGATGATCTTCAACCGAGCCCTAACACCGGAGGAACTTGGAGGCATCCAGACTCATCTGCTGTCCGAGTACCAAATGCCGTCGCGTGAAGCCTGGCACGCCAATTTCTCGATTAGCTCCTCAGGAGAGACCCTCCAATGGGTAAGTCCCCAGGGCATCGTCGCTGACAGCGCGACCATACCAGCCATCCTTCCCTCGGATGTCTCCCTCGGACGTTCCCCCGATGGCACGGGACTCCTGGACCGATATTTTGCGTCACCCACACCCGGCGCATCAAACTCAACACCCCCATCGCGCGAACTGCTGGAGTCAGTGACCTTCTCACATGCTGCGGGATACCATACGAACACATTTCTGCTGACCCTGAGCTGCGCCACACCCGGGACCACCATTCGTTATACGGTGGACGGTTCTGAACCCACGCAGACATCCCTGCTGTACCAAGGTCCCTTTGCGGTCACAAACCGTTCGAGATCACCGAACAATCTCTCCCTGATCCCCACCTTTCCTGGCGGCGTGATACCCAGTGGTGTTGTTTACAAGTTCACGGTGGTCCGCACAAAAGCGTTTAAGCCCGAAGGGCTCCCGGGACGGACATCCACGCGGACCTTCATTGTGGAACCACGCGGCTCGTCCCGCTTCAGTCTGCCAGTGGTTTCGCTGATCTCCCCGAGGGAAAACTTTTTTGACAACAACATCGGGATTTACGTCCCGGGCAACGCTCCCGGGGGCAACTATTCGCAATCTGGAGACGCCTGGGAACGGCCTGGGCATGTGGAATTTTTCGAGCCGGATGGAACACTCGGGTTCTCGCAAGGGACGGGCATACGGATGCACGGCAACACGTCCTTCCAGTTTCCAGTGAAGGGACTGCGGCTCCATGCCCTGAACCACCCGGGCACAGGCCCGTTCCGACACCGGATATTTCCGGACCATCCAGTGGAGACCTTCAACCGTCTCCTGCTTCGACCCTCAGGGCATGACTATAACCTCACGATGTTCAGGGATGTGTTCATGCAAAGCCTGGGACGCGAACTTGGCCTGGAGACACAGATATCCCGCGCTGCCCTGCTCTTCATCAACGGAGAATACTGGGGCATCCATCATTGCCAGGAAGCGTTCGAACCGGGGTATTTTGCAGC
>VHDG01000746.1 GCA_016871475.1 Verrucomicrobiota bacterium | reverse complement strand
TGGTCTTGCCTTCCTCGTTGAAGAAGTAGACGCGACCTTCCGACGCAATGGGTGATGCACTGAAGTTGCCGCCAACGCGCTCATTCCAGATGACGGCTCCCGTTTCCTGATCCAGGCAGCTGGCCACCCCGCCGTCATCAATCGTGAAGATCAGCCCGTCCACGGGTTGCAACGATGGCTTGTTCGGGACGCTGCGCTTGCTCTTCCAGACCACTTTAAGGTTTCCACTCTGCAGTTCCTCGGAGTTGGCGTCCACGACTTCACCTCCGAATGACGGATTGATGGACAAGATGGTGCCTTTGGACCAGCCGGTCGGGAAGATCACTCTTCCACCTGCGAATACAGGGCGTGTGCTTGCGCTGTGCGCCGTCCGTTCCTCGACCCGCCATAGCTCCTTCCCGGTCGCCGGCTCGTAGCCGTAAATCGCCTTGGCACCCTGGCTGATCAACATCGGCTTACCCTGGACCGTCGCAACATGTGGAGTGCCGAAGCCCTTTCGCCAGTCTCCCTCTGCCTCGGGTTTTCCATCAACCAGGTCCTTGAAGTCAATCGACCGGTCAACTTTCCAAACCGTTTTTCCTGTGCGCTTATCCAAAGCCGCAACGTACTGATGGTCGCTTCCATCGTAGTTCATGAGGAGAAGGTTTCTGTGCAGCACCGGCGAGGACCCTGCGCCGCGATAGTGGTTGCAGACAAAGTCACGGCGTTCCCACAGAACCTTCCCGGTCTTTGTGTCAAGGCACGCGGTTCCGGGAGACCCAAACGTAACGTAAACCCGTCCAGACTCGATGACCGGAGTGGGAGATCCATACGTGTTGAACTTGTGCGCGAACTGCGGCTTTTCAACGTTGAATAGCCGGATGTCGTGAACGATTTTTCCTGAGTCTCGGTCCACACAAATCGCTGATAGCACACGCCCATCCTCCGTCGCGGTGGTCACCCAGATCTGATTTCCCCAGATGACCGGAGACGACCAGGCACGGCCATGAATGGGAGTTTTCCAACGGACGTTGTTGGTCTCGCTCCAGGTGATGGGCAGCCTGGCAGACCTGACATTTCCGTCACCGGTTGGGCCACGGAACTGCGGCCACTCATCCGCGGCCTGGAGAGACGGCAAATAGGAGACGAGCATGCATCCGAGGGCAACAGCCATTCGTATTGTGGGTCTGAACATGTCGCGAATAGTCCTGACCCCAAACGAAAAGGCAAGACTTCGGGTGCCAGGAAGGCCGCCTTCTGGCAGGAAGGGGCCACACATGAACCTCGCACTCCGCTTTCTGTATCCTGCCTTCCTTTGCACGTACTTCCTTGCAACCGCGGGCTCTGCCTCACCCCTGCCGAGAGGTACCCCGGAATCACAAGGCGTCTCCTCGCGTGCGCTTCTCGAGTTGGTGGATCACTTGGACCAACGGATTGAAGGCATGCACAGCCTGATGATTGTCCGGCATGGAAAAGTCATCGCGGAAGGATGGTGGAAGCCCTACACACCTGAGCGACGTCACATTCTTTACTCCCTAAGCAAGAGTTTCGCATCGACCGCTGTGGGGCTCGCGGTGGCAGAGAAACGTCTTTCCATCGATGACGAGGTGATCCGGTTCTTCCCTGAGTTTCTTCCCACCAATGCGTCGGTGAATCTGAAATCCATGCGGGTGCGCGACCTGCTTACCATGTCAACAGGGCACCAGGAGGAGCCTCCCGTTGGGCCCGAGGCAATGTCCGCCCGCTCATTTCTTGCGCAACCGGTGCCGCATGTTCCCGGGACCCATTTCAAGTACAACACCCCGGCAACCTTCATGCAGGGGGCCATCGTGGAGAAACTTTCAGGTCAGGGTCTGCTGAGCTACCTGACACCAAGGCTGCTCGAGCCATTGGGCATCGAGAATGCGATGTGGGAGACGAATTTTCAGGGGATAGCATTGGGCGGCTATGGACTCCGGGTGCGAACTGAAGACATCGCGAAGTTTGGCCAGCTCTATCTCCAGCGTGGGAGGTGGCAGGGGAAGCAGCTGATTCCCGAGACTTGGGTGGACATGGCGACGGGACGGCAGGTTTCAAACGGGAGCAATCCTGAGAACGACTGGCATCAGGGCTATGGTTTTCAGTTCTGGCGCGCGCGCCACAATGCCTACCGGGGCGTTTGGGCAGTTCTGTATTGTGATGCCTGATCAGGGCGTTGTGATTGCCATCACCAGCGGAGTCAGAGACATGGCGTCTGTCATGAATGTCCTGTGGGAAAAGCTTCTGCCGGCGTGTGGTCCCAGGAAGATGCGCAAGGACACCCAAGGCCTCGATACGCTCAAGCAACGGCTTTCGGCATTGGGGGTCGCGACGTTGAAAGGTTCGAGAGAGTCTAACGTTGGCAATCGAGCGCTGAACCGGCGGATTGTATTCGGTCCGAACGATCAGAATCTTGAGAGTCTGACCCTGGCGATGGCGGAGGGAGGATCGGGACTGATTGTGAAGCTCGAGGTCGCTGGGAAGACGGTGACCTATGAGGCGGCCTATTCTGACTGGAAGCACGCAAGGTCTGCATTTCCTGCGGGTCGGCTTGCGCAGTTTGTGGACGAGCCTGTGGCGGGCAGCTATGCCTGGACGTCGGAGGATGTGTTGAAAGTGAA
>VHDG01000745.1 GCA_016871475.1 Verrucomicrobiota bacterium | reverse complement strand
ACCGGTGGTTGAAGATGGAGGATGTTCCCCGAGACGAACTTTCTGAGGAGCCCTTCATCTCCTACAGCAAGAGCAGCCGGACATTCCGAATGATCGACAGCCACTTCCGACGCGAGGATGTGAGCCTGAATGTGGTGGCGGAGTTGGGGAGCATGGACGCCATCAAGGAGTTCGTGGCACGCGAGCTGGGAATCACCATTCTCGCCAGCTGGCTTGTCCGGCGTGAGATCGCTGAGAAGCGACTCCAAACAAAGTCCCTGGGGGAGCGATCCCTCAAACGCGAGTGGGGTTTCTTCTGGCTCCAGGAACGCCGGATGAGCCTGGCGGAAGAAACCTTTCTTCAAACCTGCCGCGACAAGGTCGCGGAGAACCGATAAAGCAGCGACTCGGTTTGTTGTCCATGCTTTAGGATGCTCGGGCTCTGCCCGCTTCGGCTCCGTGAGTCGGACCGCGTGAGATTGGTTTCGTGCGCGAGCAGTGGGGTGCGCTGCTCGTGCTCAGGTGAGTGGGTCAGGGGAGACACCCTGAAGGGTGGACAACGAGCCGTCTGTCCGAGGTTCTCTCTTGGATCAGAGGAGTTTGGCCAGGTAACGGCCGGTGTGCGACCGGGACACCGCTGCGACCTGCTCAGGGGTGCCTTCTGCCACGAGCTGCCCTCCGCCATCTCCCGCCTCCGGACCTAGATCCAAAATCCAGTCCGCTTCTGCGATGAGATCGAGGTTGTGCTCGATCACCAGCACCGTATGGCCGGCGTCCACCAGACGTTGAAGCACATCCACCAGTCGCTTCACGTCAGACATGTGAAGTCCCACCGTCGGCTCCTCAAGCATGATGAACCGCGATACGGGACGATTCGTTCTCCGTGCGCGCACCTCCCTGGCAGGGTCGTTCAGGCCATCCAACAGATGAGTCACCAGCTTCATTCGCTGGGCCTCTCCTCCGCTCAAGGTCGGGCTGGTCTGACCGATTCGGAGATACCCAAGACCGGTGTCCTGCAGGATTCTCAGCGGGTGGCCGATCTTTTGAAACGCGGAGAAGAACTCCACCGCTTCGTCCACCGACATGTCGAGAACCTGCTTGATGTTGCGTCCGCGAAACTCGACGTCGAGGGTCTCCTGATTGAAACGGGCTCCCTTGCAGCTCTCACAAACTGTGAAAGCAGGCGGAAGGAAGTTCATCTCGAGCTTGATCATCCCCGAGCCTTCGCAGATGGGGCAGCGTCCCTGCGCGCTGTTGAATGAGAACCGGCTTTGGGTGTACCCCCGCATGCGTGCCTCGGGCGTCTGCGCAAAGAGATCACGGATGTCATTGAAGAAGCCCACATACGTGGCCGGGGTGGAGCGCGGTGTGCGTCCGATCGGAGACTGATCCACCTCATGAACGGAGTGGATGCCTTCGTATCCGCCCAGTGGAGGGACATCAGCGGGGACACCCTTGGGAGCCTTGCGTTGTCCGGATCGCAACAGCGAGATCTTCAGCGCCGGGAGGAGGCTCTCGCGAATAAGTGTGCTCTTGCCTGAGCCGCTGACACCTGTCACCACCACGAAACGTCCCAGCGGAATCCGAACGGCCAGTTGTTTGAGGTTGTTGACGGAGATGGGACCGAACTGGATCGAGGGCGTTGCCGATTCTCCGAGCATGTTTACCGGGCGCCGCTCTCCTCTCGCAGGGAAACCTCTGACCGCACGCAGACATGCGCCGGTCTGGCTCGAGGAATGAACTTGAAGGTCTTTCAACGTTCCCTGCGCCACCACCTCTCCGCCTCGTGTTCCCGCTCCCGGGCCCAGATCGAGAATCCAATCCGCCTGGCGCATGGTCTCCTCATCGTGTTCCACAACGATGACGGAATTCCCCCGCGCTCGAAGAAGCGACAAGGCTTCAAGCAGCCGGTCGTTGTCGCGGGCGTGCAAACCGATCGTGGGTTCGTCCAGGACATACAGCACTCCACTGAGGTTTGAACCCAGTTGCGCGGCGAGGCGTATCCGCTGGCCTTCTCCACCCGAGAGAGTGGTGACCGATCGGCCCAGATTCAAATAGCCCAGTCCCACCCGACGAAGAAATCCCAGGCGCTCGTTGATCTCCGGGAGCAGGTCGCGAGCAATCTGCTTTTGGACGCCGGTGAGCTTCAGGTCTGCAAAGAGAGACGCCGCGGAATCCACGGACAACGCGCTGATATCGACAATCGACGGCCAGCTGGGCTGGGCCAACGCGGCTCCACCCCCGGCAGGCCGTGCGATCTCCAGTCCGGAGAGGGGCAGCCGGACCGCGCGCGCGATCGCATGGAGGCGGGCACCGTGACAGTCTGAGCATGGTGCTCCCTGGCCCTCATTCCATGTCCATAGGGTTGATTCGATCTCCTCCGCATCAGGCTTGTCGCTGGAGGGAGCCTGGGCAAATACCTCTCCGAAGCCATGGCAGGTGGGACACCACCCCTGCGACGAGTTATAGCTGAACATCTTGGGGTCAAGAGGTGGGAAGGAGGTGCTGCAGCTGGGGCACGTGCGCTGGGTGGAGTGGATCGTGACCAGCTGCTGGTTATCGAGCGCGTACAAGGTGCCCTTGCCCAGGCTCAATGCGGCATCCACCATCTCCCACGGATTGTCCTTCTTTCCGGTGGATGA
>VHDG01000744.1 GCA_016871475.1 Verrucomicrobiota bacterium | reverse complement strand
TTCTAGAATTCCCGAAAGGTGTCGATAAAGCCCGCCCGCACAAAAGCATCAAATCCAGATCGTTCCTCGATAGTAAAACCATGGTTCCGCACGTTGGCTTTTGGGTGAGTCAAATCAATCTCCTTGTGGGCCACGTTCAGATCGCCGCAGAACACGACGGGTTTCGTTCGCTGAAGCTTCCGCAGGTGCTCCAGGAATGCGCGATCCCACTCCTGGCGATATGCCAGCCGGGTTAATTCGCGCTGGGAGTTCGGCACATAGACATTCACGAGGTGGAAGTCATCGAACTCTGCCGTGAGCACCCGCCCCTCATTATCGTGCTCTGGCACTCCAATGCCCAAAGTCACTTTTACGGGAGGGATCCGTGTAAGAGTGAGCACGCCAGAGTAGCCCTTCTTCTGGGCGGAATTCCAATAAGCCCGGAACTCACGTGGCCACGTTTGCTCAACCTGCTCAGGCGCGGCCTTGGTCTCCTGAACACAAAGGATGTCGGGCTGCTCGTGATCGAGGAACTCCAGAAAGTTCTTCTTCAAAACAGCGCGCAGTCCGTTGACGTTCCAGGATACGATCTTCACGGGCGCAAAGCCTATCGGCCGTCGAGTCAGGGGACCAAGAAAAACTGTGTCTCTCATCCATCGCTGGGAACGCGAATGAGCATTCGTGAGTAATAGGTAGCGATCGTCCGAAAAGAGAGGTTGGCCACTAATTCTCGGGATGGTGAGCCAGGCCGTCTTGGCTCAGGAATTCCTGTGCAGCCAGGTTTCCCTGATACAACCACGGGGTTTCCGAGTGCTGTGGCGACGGGCAACCGCGAGGTTAAGGCGCAACCTTCAGAGGCTCGTCACCTCAGCACTCACGCTGCAAGGTTCGCTCCTGAGCCCACGCTCCCGCTTGGCCGCTGAAATCCGAGGTGGTGTCGCCCACGACGGCACCCAACTCTAGTCAGAGTCCTCCCCCATGATTGACATGGCCTCTGCCTTTTTTAGAAAGACCCGCGCCTTGCGATAGTCCCTCTGTCGTTCAAGGTAGTTGCTCAGCTTGTAGAAAACCTCGGCCGAGGGATGGTCCACGGAATAATGCAGCACCGACCGGTAATGGCTGTCTGTCCAATCCTGAATCAAAGGGGGCACGGTTGGTCGTCGGGCATGCCCGATGACAGCGGTCTCAACTTGCTGAAGCACATAGTGAAACCCCAGCACCATCAAGCCTCCGATGACGAAGCCCTTTAGGTTGGGTCGCACAAAAATTCGGCTCTGCATAGTCCTCAGCGTTTAGCGCCGGCAAGATGGAGGAGGCACTCCTTCCCACGGTACAAGCCTGGATCCCAGGCCTCAGCGCCTCTCTTCCATCGGCTGCCTCGAAGGCTTCCATTAGTAGGTTCTGTGGGATGATGTAGTCGGACCTTTTGCCCAAATTCTGGATAGCCAGCCCGATAACCCCCATGGTATCTCACTGCCCATGGAAGGTTCTCAATCTCGTCGGTCTTGCGCTCGTCTAGCGCTTTGCGCCCTGGCTCTCATGGTCCTGCCCGCGTCAGCTGAGGACGCCTTCCGTGCGGCCACCTTCAACCTGGAAAACTACCTGATCGCCCCCATCGGCACCCGGCCTGCGAAGTCGCCCGAGTCTCGGGTTGCCGTGCGAAACAGCATCGGAAGCCTGAATGCGGATATCGTCGCCCTGCAGGAGATTGGAGGACTTGCTGCCCTGGAAACACTGCGCTCCGATCTGGCAGCGGCGGGTCATCGCTACCCGTATGCGGAGCTGGCCGCTGGTCACGATCCTCACATCGCCGTTGCGCTGCTCTCCCGCTTCCCTCTTGTTGCGCGACGTTCGCATACCAACGAATCCTTTCTCTTGTTCGGGAAACGATTCCATGTGAGCAGAGGATTTCTGGAGGTGGACCTGGAGCCGAGGCCGGGCTACCGGCTGACCGTGCTTTGCGCTCATTTGAAGTCACGGCGTGTTTCACCCGAAGCAGACGAATCGTCCATCCGCGAGCAGGAGGCGATCCTGCTCAGGGGCAAGATCGATCGAATCCTCGCGGCAAACCCCAAAGCCAACCTGCTCGTCATGGGAGATCTCAATGATCACAAGGACTCGAAGCCGATCCGCACGATTCTTGGCAGGGGTAACACAGCGATGATCGATACGCGCCCCACGGAGCGTTCCTCGATGACAGGAGACCCACGGCGGACTCTTCGACAACCGGCATGGACCCATTTCTATGCCAAGGAGGACTCTTACAGCCGCGTGGACTACATCCTGATCAGTCGGGGCCTGTACCATGAGTGGATCCAGAGCAAGTCATGGATTCCGGCAGATCCTGATTGGGGTTTGGCGTCGGATCATCGTCCTGTCACGGCTCTATTCTCCACAAACGATCGTGGACCCGGCTCATCCCCCACTTCGCTGCGTCCCTGAGGGCCGTTGCTGGGGGTCTCTGGCTGTCGTTTATTTAATGGGAAATGTTACCACCCCCTGGGTTCGGGCGTCATAGATGCTAGATATGACGCGTATGAAGAACTGGGGATTATGCAGCCAGGTGATCGGGTCGTCTCAAGGCAGCCTCTGCCTCGATCGAAGGCAATTCCTGCAGCGGTCGGGCACGGGATTCGGGCTGCTA
>VHDG01000743.1 GCA_016871475.1 Verrucomicrobiota bacterium | reverse complement strand
CCGTGGATAAGACCGCGCTGATGCGACTTGGCCAGACGCTCCTCGCATAAACGGATCAGGAGCATCCCGCGCAAAAGTTCCAGCATCGGCCCTGCGGACTGAATCGTCGACGCAGTCCGAATGGGATCAGCAGTAGGTGTTGGCATAAGTGAACTTGAATGAGCGTTTGAACAATTCGATCCCCGCGGTGCCTGTGAAGGAAGCCGCCGGTTGTTGGATTTTTCAAACTTACAACCTGATTACATTATCCAGAGCCTCAGGGTGCCGCTTCCTTTTTTTATCGCTTCTTCGACACTTTCCCCAGAAGGGGATCCCGCGCAGCGAGGCAAGAGCCGCTTTAGATCAGAAACAAACAGTTTTCTGTCAAAAAATGAAGGACGTGGAGGGGGGGCATCGTCATGATGTAAAATGTAATCCAGCAATCGGGGACCGGCTGAATCCGGCCTTCTCTGTGGTCTTGCAATGCGAGGCCGCCGCACTTTGAAGTGCACAGGTTGAGTCACGATCTCTAACGTTGGAGTCACAGAAGCACAACTCATCCAAATTACTTATGAAGAGACAACTTGTTAGCATCGCAAGCCTGTCGATTTTCGCCGGCAGCACGGCGATGGCTCAGATCGACGGCAACGATCCCACGCTCCGGCTTTGGCTCAAAACGGACGGCCTGACTGAACCCCAGGTTTCCGTGTGGGAAGATTCGAGCAGTTCAGGTTTGAGGCTGGAGGTCCCCCCCCTGCCCCCTGGCGACCAACAGAACGACCTGGAGAACCACACGCCGCGACTGATCAACGTCCAGAACGCAGGGCTGAGCTTTAAAGCAGTCCGCTTTCGTCAAGCCAATGACCCTCTCAATGCACCAGGCCATTTGGCGGATCGTCTTTGGCAGGTCAACAAGTTGGATGATACCGACCCGACACACATCACTCCGGACATGGACATCACCATGATCGTGGTCTACCAGAACAGGGCTCCTAACGTAACGTTGGGTGGGCACCAGGCGATTTTCGCCAAGCGCGGACCAAGTTCCTGCCCTTACCTGTTTGGGCTTGATGGCACCAAACCAGCTCATGAACTGATCCAATATGCCGGGTCTGTCGTGTACGGTTCTGGAATGAACATTCCGACGCAAAGCGAATGGGGCCTGGTGATTTTCAATATCACCACAGACGGCACGATGACCTGGAAGGAATACTATGCTTCACGCGGCGGATGGCGCAGCAACACCCAGACAGGCATTCCGCGGGCAGGTTCTGCAATCGGTGTGCCCTTTACCATTGGATTCCATGTGCAGGGTGCCGGAGGAAACGCAGCCAACCCGTGGGGGAACGGCACCTACGAACGGTTCAGTGGAGACATCGCGGAGTTTGCGCTCTACAACCGCAGTCTGACGGCGGAAGAGCAGACCGCTGTGGAGACGGAACTCCTGGTCAAGTATTTCCTCCAGGGCGGTCCACCCACAGTCAAAACTCAACCGCAATCACTCCAGGTGAACCAATTTGACGCGGCGAATTTCACGGTTGTGGCCGATGGAACTCCGCCGTTTTCGTATCAGTGGCGCAAAGGCGATGTGGTCATTCCGGGAGCCAACGGCACCTCCTATTCCATTCCGAGTGCCGACCTCGCGGATGCCGGCTCCTACACGGTGGTCGTTAGCACGCTTCTTGGAAGTGTGACCAGCGACCCTGCTGTACTTACGGTGAACACCGATAAAACTGCGCCTGCGGTCCAATCCGCTTTGCTCGACCTGGCTACCACTGGAAATCCCCTGAACAACGTGGTTGTGACCTTCACTGAGTTGGTCGATCAGGCAAGTGCGACCGATCGAAGCCGTTATCAGATCGATCAAGGAGTGACAGTCGATTCTGTTGCACCGGTTCCTCAAACCAGCAATCCGGCCTTCCCGAATCATGTCTTCGCAGTGGTTCTATCGGTCTCGCCAGTGACCGCGACCAGTCAGCTGACAGTCACGGGTGTTAAGGATCGAGCCAACAATGCAAGCTCGGCAAATGCGACGATTCTTTACCCGGTGACAGAGGGAGTGCCCTCCACCCAGAATCTCGTGCTCTGGCTTGCTGGCGACGTGGGCGTCGAGGTCACTGATGACCGGGTCACCCGTTGGGTTGACCAGTCTGGCGCTGAAAACCCACATGATGCGACCGTGGTGAGCGGAAAGCCGAAGATGACGTCAGCGCCGTTTCCCAATGCGTTGCATCCCGTCGTTCGTTTCGACGGCAGTTCCTGGATGCGGGTGGCCAATCAGCCCGATTTGAATCTGCAGGACCTCAGCATCTACCTGGTTGCCTCGGTGGACACGACGCGCCCATCGCGCAACTGGCTGGGCAATTGGGAAGGATGGGTCCTGGGTTCTGCAGACGGGAATGGTGCTTCCATCAAGTGGTCGCACTGGCAAGTGGGCAACGTATATCGCCCCCTCGAATCCGGCCCCGTGCTCGAGAACAATGTTCCGGCGTATATCGTAGGAACCATCGACTCGACGACCCAAACCAAGACCTTATCCGTCAATGGACGGGTGCGCGGCACACAGACGGGCACCGGGACCATCGAGTATGCGACCTCCCGCGGCTTGGGCATCGGTACGCTCTTCGATGATGCTCCAACGCAGCTCCTC
>VHDG01000742.1 GCA_016871475.1 Verrucomicrobiota bacterium | reverse complement strand
TCGTGGGCTTCTCCGGCGGGAATAAATATCTGTTCCCCGGAATCGGCGGCCCTCGGATCCTGAATTTTTTTCACTGGCTGGCGGGAGTGATCACGAACCCAAGGATCATCGGAAACAAATGGACACCGGTCCGCAAAGTCGTGGACCGCGCCGGCGCTCTCGTGCGTGTCCCCAAGAAATGCCTTGCGATGGTGGTGACACCCGACAAACGACTAGTGGGACTGTTCGGAGGCACTCCCGAGGGCGCCTGGGACGCAGCCAGCCAGGTCTCCGACCATGTCCATATCATCTATAAGGACCGGCCTTTTCATACCGTCCTCTCCGTGTTGCCTCCGATGTACGATGAGGTTTGGGTTGGGGGCAAAGGGATGTACAAACTCGAACCGGTGGTGGCGGATGGCGGCGAGGTGATCCTCTACGCACCGCACATCAAGGAGGTGTCCCTGACCCACGGAGCCAACATCCGGCAATTGGGTTACCACTGTCGCGACTACTTCCTCAAGCAGTGGGATCGATTCAAAGATTTTCCCTGGGGGGTTATCGCCCACTGCACACACGTGAGGGGAATCGGGACTTACGAAAACGGGGTGGAGCGATGCAGGATCAAGGTGACCCTGGCAACCGGTATTCCCGAGGAGGAATGTCAAAAACTCAGCCTCGGCTACCGCGATCCCGCCACGCTCGACCCGGCAAGCTTTGCCAACCGCGAGCATGAAGGTGTCCTGCTCGTACCAAAAGCTGGCGAGATGCTGTATCGACTCAAGAACCCTCCGGATTGGGCGAAGCCGGACTAGGTAGTGCGGCGTCGCATGCGAAGCTCAGACACTTCAAAGTTCGCAATGCGAATCGATTTGGTTGCCCCATCCGGATGGCACCCCATGGCGGAGTAGAACTGGATCGCCCGGGCATTCCCCTGGACCACCCACAGAGTGAGAATGGGAAAAGCAGCCAACTCCTTTTTCACAACATTGAAGAGCTGGCGACCTACTCCAGAGCGCCAGTGCGAAGGCCGGATATTGATCGCCATCAACTCGCCTGTTCCCGCCCCATCGTCATCGCGCGATGGGCCACAGGAAGCCCAGCCCACGACGTTTCCACGATCGAGAGCAACGAACGTGGTGGGTGGGGTGTCCAGCAGGCAGCGTTCCCAGAATACGATTCGATCCTCCACAGAGAGGCTTGCGAGGAATTCGGACGGCATTAAGCCCTGATAGGCCGCGCGCCATGATTCGACATGGACGTGGGCGATGGCCGTTGCATCACCACCCTTCGCAATCCGGATCTCTAGAGCCATGAACAGGCCTGTGCGAGCTACTTCCTGGGCAGAAACGTGAAAGCCACAGCGGCGAAAATGCATACCAATGCCGCCGCATGGTTCCATTTCAGGCGTTCCCCCAGGTAGAACCAGGCGAACACCACGAACACGACAAGGGTGATGATTTCCTGGATGATCTTGAGTTCCGTTGCCGAGTAGAGGGCGCTTCCCCATCGATTCGCTGGCACCTGCAACACATATTCAAAGAACGCGATCCCCCAGCTGACGAGGATCACAATCCAAAGCCTTGAATCCTTGTGTTTCAAATGTCCGTACCAGGCGAAGGTCATGAAGATGTTTGAGAGGACGAGGAGGATGATCGGCAGCCAGCGGGTTTGGATCAAATCGTTCATGGATTGGGAATTGCGCACTTGCACCTCATCGGCGCCGTGCAGCGGGCAGGATCATGCAGCGATCACCTACGAACTGGCAATCCATCACGGGATTGGTTCTTGGTTCTTGGTTCGTGGGTGTTCGATTACGAGGGGAACTTGGTTTAGGCGACCAGTATGGCTACTGCGGGGGGATCGCACTCTTTCTGGGAGCGCTGGCGTCCTCGCCGGCCTCTGGGTTCCGCATGGCCAAGTGCCGGCAGGATGCCAGCGCTCCCAGGGGGGCTCATCCCTCAGCTCGACTGCATCTCCGAAGGAGTGACGGTGGCCGTGCCAATCTTGCCCACGACCACGCTGGCGGCGTGGTTGGAAAACATGGCTGCCTCCACAGGGCTTGCACCCGCAGCGATCGCCAGGGTGAACGACGCGATCACTGTATCGCCGGCACCCGAAACATCGAAGACCTCCTTCGCCGCTGTGGGGATGTGAAAAGGTGCCGTCCCACGCTGACACAGGAGCATCCCCTGCTCGCCCAACGTGATCAGAAGCAACGCGGGCTGCAACCGATCCAACAACGCCCCGGCCACGCCCAGAAGGCTTCGATCCTTGGCCGGATCGTCAGCCCGCTTCGTGTCCACCACACCGGCAAGCTCAAACGCTTCCTTCCGATTCGGCGTGATCAATGACAGGCGCGACAGCTCGAGCTGGTGCACAGGTTTTGGATCCAGGCTCAGCCAGATCCCGTGGCGACGACACAGGTCCCGAATGGCATCCAACAACTCCTGTGTCACCACGCCTTTCCCGTAGTCGCCCACAATGACTGCGTCATAGGCCTGGATATCCCGCTCGAGAATCCCGATCACTCCTTGCACGGCTTCGGAGTCGAGTTCGCCGCGCGTCTCTTTGTCGACCCGGACCAACTGCTGTCGATGGGCCACGATCCGAGTCTTGATGCTGGTGGCACGCTGGGGATGTTGAAGCAAGT
>VHDG01000741.1 GCA_016871475.1 Verrucomicrobiota bacterium | reverse complement strand
CACGAACCGGTGAGGGTCTGCGAACTGGCAGTGCCGAAGCGAAAGGCAAAGCTGGCGGGCGGTGGAGGCCCTGCAAGTGTGGTCGTGCGGAAATACGCGACGGGCTTCGCCAGGGCCACGGTCGCTCCGAACCGATTTGCGTTGGATACGACGGGCTCGGATGCTGCAGACCAGGTCGTGAGATTTGTGCTTTGCTCAAGCCGCGCAGGACCTGATGCGGCCGGCCATGACACGAGTGCGTTGGTAGGAAGACGTTCAATGGTCAATCGGGTTCCGGTCGCGTCGGGCAGGAAGGCACGCGGCATGGGCTTGGTCGGGGGCAGCTGGCTTGCCTTGATCAGCACATAGTCGACCTGATAGTCGGCATTGACAGCTGGCGTTTGCCGGATACCTGCACGAAAGCCGGCATAGCCGCTACGCCCGGCTTCGATCTTCCATGTCTGCTGCCAGCCGGGCGGTTCCGGTGTGTCACCATCGGCCCGCCACAGTTTGGCAAAGACGTTCGCTCCGGCGTTTGTGGAATGCTGTAGCAACCGAAGCCAGTACCACACATTGGTGGTCCACGCGGTGGACAGATGGGGCCCGAAGGTCGTGTAATCGTTCAGGAGTCGCCCGTGTCGTTGTGGCGGTCCGCCGTTGGCGTTGGCGTTTTCCAGCAACAGGTTCATCCCGCCCCGAATCGCTAGGGTCAGGCTGTTCGTCGGAACGCCCACGGCGATCCCGGCAAACGCCGTCGCATGATCGCTCATGATGGCCGGGCGAATGCGCGCCAGAACCTCCTGGGTGACGCCCGCGTAGACCGGATCCACGTAGACCAGATGATTCGGGTCCCCGCCGCCTGCACTGACGTTAAGGATCCCGTCCACCTGCGTGTAAACGTCCGGACCGAGAGACCGCCAGCGAGCCGCACGGGTCGTCGTGTCGAAATCGTCCTGGAAGCCGTTCACAGTCTGGCCCATGTCAGATGGCAGAATGGGCTCCAGGTTCACAAGGATGCGTAATCCAGCAATCGTCTGCGTCCCGGAGCTGTTTTGCACCCTGTCCACCCGCAGAGTGGGAGCGGGCTCGAAGTCCAGGGCGCTCGTGGTTAGTACCACCGTGTTTGCAATCGCTCCGAGGCGTGCCGATTGAACGGTCGCTCGTTCGATGGAGTAATTTGCAGGGCTGGACGCCGACGGAAGGTTGAGCCCCTCGGAGAATTGGATCGTGACCTGGTGATGATCTGACCAGCTTCGGCGAGCAGAAACGACAGTGAACGAGTCGGATCCTGCACAGGGCATGCAGAGCCAAATGCTGAATAGCGGCAGACCAATGGCCGCAATTGCGATGAGGCGAACTTTACTCAGGATCGGTCGGGCACGGCATGGCATCGGATCCGTACTGTAAAGGGTCGAAACACGTTTTCGAGTTCGAAAATTTCAGCCGAACCGGGCGAGCTTGGCCCGAAACCCCGGACGCGTGACCACGTCACGATTCACCACGTTCTCTGGTATTTCGCCCCTTGCGGCTCGAATGATGCCCTGAGCCATGGCCTGGCCGACAAGTCTCACGGCCCGGTGCGTGGTTGGGAGCCAATGCGGCGTCAGCACCACGTTGTCGAGGCGGGTCAGGGGGTCGTCAACCGCCAGAGGTTCAGGTGAAAATACATCAAGACCAGCGCCGGCGATCCTGCCCGACTGAAGCGCCTGCGTGAGCGCCTCCTGGCGCACAAGTTCCCCCCGGCCGGTATTGATGAAGCACGCCGTGGATTTCATCAGACTGAACTCCCGTTCGCCGAAGAAACCGCGCGTCGTGTCGTCCAGCGCGCAATGGAGGCTGACGTAATCGGACTCTCGCAGGAGCGTATCGAGATCGACAATTTGAACGCCGCGAGCTGCGGCCATCGCCGCGGGCTGATGTCGCGAATAGGCCAGCACCCGCATGCCAAAGGGTTCCAGCAGACGAATCAGTTCCCAGGAAATTCGCCCCAGCCCAATGATGCCGAGAGTCTTGTCCGCGAGATCGTCGCCGGTGATGGCCCCCTGATTCTGCCAGTTGCCGGAACGCGCCATTCGTTCCTGCGCGGGCAAACGTTTGGCCACGGCGAGCATCAGCAGCAGGGTCGCCGAAGCGGTGGAATGAGTCAGTGATTCGGGAGCATTGAAGACGGCAATGTCGTGTTCGGTGCAGGCCGCCAGATCGATCTTGTCGGTGCCGACTCCGGCCCGGCCGATCACCACGAGCCGTTCCGCTCCCGCAGCGAACGCGCTACGGCGGACGTAGGGTCTGATGATGACGATCCCGTCGGCGGCAGCAACGTGAGCAGGCTCCAATTGCATGCGATAGAGCTGATCGCTGTAGGCATCTCCGAGCTTGGCGGGGGATTGGTCGTGAATAAATTCCCGACGCACGTGGGGTGCTGTGGCCAACAGGTCCTCACCCGAGTATCCCGTGGCAACATTTCCCTGAGCATTGAGGAAGTCTCCTGAAAAAAGAACATCGAAAGTCCTCATACATCACCAACGCTTCAGATCCGCCTCGGTGGTGACGTCAACCCGCACATTGGGGCGAGACTTGAAGTCATCCCGCAGCTTGGTACCGAGCCCCGGCCGACCGTTGAGTGAGAGTTGTCCCTCGGAAATGGGGATACGGTCGG
>VHDG01000740.1 GCA_016871475.1 Verrucomicrobiota bacterium | reverse complement strand
TCCCATATTCAGGCGGACACCCGATGGAAACACCCACTTCCGGGGTTGTGAGAGATCATCAGTCAAGCTCATGCCCGCCAGATCCACATCGTTTGTTGTCGGGTTGATGATCTCCACCCAGTCGGGGGTGCGGTCTGCGCCGTTCTTGATGTAGGAATTTGCGGCAAGGACCTCATTGAGTCGGAGATTACGCACCGGTTCCCGAATTACCGGTGCAGTCAACTCAAGGTGAACACCGAAAGTGGCCCGCAGGGAGTCGTTCGCAGTTTGATGCAGCTGAACCGCCAGCACATTCGTGCCAACGCGAAGCAGGGAGGCGTCCAGTTCCACCGTCTCTTGCGCTGTCCGCACCACCGGGGATGAGATTGCCCGGGTAGTGCTTAGCACTTGTTCCAGCGGAGGCATGCGGACGCTCCCCGCATACCCGCCGTTCAGATAGAAGATGGCTCCGTCGTCGATGTATCCACGCGCGAGCAGACGGCCATTCGGAGGCAGGTTCGTCACAACAAACGTTTTTCGGAAGATTTTGGATCCCGCGTCACCCCAGGATGCGAATCGGGTGCCGAAATTGGAGAAAAGATCCGTGCTGAATGGATCCACAAGCACCGCGGACCCAGACCTGAACGCGGATACATCTGCTCCAGGCAGGGTCCAGCCGGTTGGGAAATCGGACACCCCCTCGGCGAACAGCCAGCTGGTGACCAGGGGAAACAGGGTTTGCGTTGTGAATCCGGGACCCGTGACGATGGGCCCGGCATTGGGGACGCCCGGCGTAGTTTGTGTGAAGACCGATTGTGTGCTCTTCACCCCACCGATCCGGCCTTCGGAGTGATTGGCTTTCTGCGGGCCATACACCACAGAATCCACCGTCTGCCCCGCTTCATCCGTCAGGGCGATCATCCCCTGTTCCGCCGCGAGGCGAAAATCCAGATGTGCGACCCCGCGCTCCGGACGTCCCGAGGCAAAGAACAAACTAATTCCTCCCGGGGCAATGAATGTAAGGTCCGCGATCCGATGTCTGCGCGGAGTTCCAAATAACTCATCCGTCAGATGCATGCCGCCCAGGTTCACCGGATGCCGGCCGGCATTGTACAGCTCGATGAAGTCGAACGATGAGAGCAAGGGCCCGTTCACCTGCCACTCATTGAGCATCACTTCGCCTGGTGAACCGGTGACTGCAGGCCGGTTGGCCCCGAAAGGTGTGGGAGTGCAAAGCACCCACGCGCCAGAGTTGTTGCGTCCGATCGACAGGTCTTCGAGCTGCGATCCGAACACCACCGAGTCCATCAGGTTCGTCCCAGGATCAAAGAGGTAAACCCCGCTACCATCCCGATCCAATGCGAAGCCCAGCGAAGTGGGGGACAGCAGTTCGTCCTCAGCCTGCCAGACTCGAAGCGCCCCGGATGGCATCATTGTTCCGGGCGGGAATTTGTAGCGGAACGGCCTGGCGGGATCGTCCGTGATCCCCCATCCAGCAAGCGAGAACGGCGTCGAAGACATCGATTGGAGCTCGATCCAATCGACGAACCGGCCTTCCACGGGCGCACTCACCACATTGGTGGTCAGAACTTCATGGATCCGCACAGGCGTGGAGTCCGGATTCACAACCCATGTGCGCGAGATCGAGTTGTCCGGCCTCGACTAATTGAAGGAGCAGGACGGCGGCGAAGGGTTTTGTGAGCGACGCGAGATGGAAGACCGTGTCGGGAGTCACCGGCTGCCTCGTTTCCAAATCGGCGACTCCTAAGCCTTGCGTCCAAACAACCTGATTGCTCAACGCCATTCCGGCAGCCATGCCCGGCACGTTCCAACGGATGCGCAGCTTTTCCAAGCCGGCCTCAAGTTTGGCGAGGTCGGAATTCTCTGCGCTCACCGTCCCCACGCACGAGACGAGGAGCACGACCAAGGTGACGATGAAACCGTGCCACCTTCGCTGTGGAAAGAAGGTGATGCGGATGGCGTTCATGATCCGGCGTTAAGATTTTACCCTCTGCAGAACCGGGTTTTCCTGCGATGCCTCGATTTTCTTAATGGCCTCGCGCACGGCGGCCGCTTTTCTTCGACTGAGCTCTAGGGGGAAATCCGGCTCACCGCCTTGAAACTGGACCTGGATCTTCTCGAGTTGAGGGATGACGCCTCGAGCCTGTGCGCCGTATTTCAGAAGGACCTCCAGAATCTCAGGTGTGCGATGCTCGCTCGCCCAGGGGTTCTGGGTGAGCAGGTAGTCCGCACATTCCCGGATGCCTTCCTCCACGTGGTGTTGGGCCAGCAGCTTCAAGCCATTCAGCCGAACCTCATCCGCAAACATCTCTCCACTCGGCGCGGGCTTCTGAACAGCTTCCATGATGGCAGGTAACAGAGGTCGCACGTCTTCGAAGCTAAGGAGCTTATAGATCTCGCTGATCTGGCCGCGGGCGTGACCATCCTGATTCTGCAGGCCGCGGATCATGGCTGCTCCGAGCTTTTGACGATCCACACCTTCCAGCGATCGATTGCTTCTGAGGAGCTTGCCAAAAATGGCAGCCGAGAAATACCGCTGTTCCATGCCGCGTGGATCATCGTTGCCAGGGGGCAGGCTGACTCGCTCCAGCATCTCGGGAAGTGCGGGAAGCGCAGGCTTGCCAATGGCGGCGAGGGT
>VHDG01000739.1 GCA_016871475.1 Verrucomicrobiota bacterium | reverse complement strand
ACTGCCAGGAAAAAAACCGCAGTCGCCTCCCTGCAGAAACCGCCAGCCGGGCATTAGCAAATCAAGGCTTGCGGACTGTCACGCCAAGGCTGTGGGATGGCTGTGAATCTTTTTCGCAGTCATTGAGGTCTTATGTTGCCGTCGATGTTGCTGCTCCACGTGTTTTTCATCGGGCCATTCGACCAGTCGGTAGCGTTCGATACGGATGGCACGTCCAAGAAGTCGGTTCCGGGGATCGACGTGGGTGATGGATTCGCGGGAGCTTTGTTTTGGGTCGTGGAAGACTTTGGCGAAGCCCATTCCATCGAGTTCTTTCGGCGAGGTGTGACCGGCAATCTTACAGAAGGGGGGCAGACGTCTAAGGTCTCGATCAGGGAGTCGGTGGTGGCAGGAGTGATACCTGGTGCGGCGGTCATCGCTGCTAGGAATTGGCTTTGGGCGGATTGCCTCTGGATCAGCCGTTGAGGCGGATCGGAGGGTGGGGAAAAGGGGGGTGGATGCCACTCCGTTTCCCCGCGTGACAGCGCACGGATACCCGCTATGACGCCCCCATGCTCACAAGCACCCACCTCGAACGCTGGGCCGACGTCCTTGTCCGCCATGCCACGCACGTGAAGCCGAACGACATCGTTCGCATTCATTCGCAACCCTCCGCCGATCTCCTGCTGGAGGCGATTTATCGAAAAGTCCTCCAGGCAGGTGGCCATCCGGTCGTGAGCATCCGTCTCGACTCCCTTAGCGAAGCATTCTACGAACTTGCTCAGCCTCACCATCTGGATTGGACCAATCCGTTTACCCAAATGGAAACCGAAACGATCGATGCCTCGATCCATATCTCCGCGTCCACCAACCTCCGCGGTTTTGATAAATTTGATACTGCAATCACCCAACGCGCTGCTCGCGCACAAGCGAAATCGCGAGAATTGTTCTATCAACGCGCAGCCGTTGCCGATGATCCATCGATCGATTCGACCCTGAAACCGGTGCTTTGGTCCAGCACGCTTTATCCCACGAATGCCTACGCGCAAGACGCAGGGATGAGTCTCGCCGACTACTGTTCATTCGTGATCCGTGCCTGCCAACTTAACCAAGAAGACCCAGTCGCATTTTGGCAAAATCTCGACATTTGGCAGACTGAACTCGCCGCACAGCTGATGACTGGCAGTGAGCTCCACTTTTTCACACCCGAAGGCACCGATCTGATCGTCGACATTTCCGGCACACGATGGCTCTCGAGCCCCGGCAGGAAAAACTTCCCCGATGGCGAAGTTTACTCCGGCCCCAACCTGTCCGCCCCGAACGGTGGTGTCCACGGTGTTGTCTTCTTCGATAAACGCTGCGTCTATCAAGGCCACGCCGTGAGGAACGCCCGGATCACCATGGAAAACGGTCGCGCCACCCGAGTCACCGCCGAGGAGGGCCAGGACTTCCTGATCGCGATGCTTGACCAAGTCTATGGTGCCCGCCGCATCGGTGAAGTCGCCTTCGGCACCAATCGCGCCATCTCCAAACCCACCGGACAAATTCTCTACGATGAAAAGATGGGCGGCTCCTTCCACCTCGCTTTCGGCGCTGGCTACCCCGAAACCGGTAACAACAACAAAAGCGCTCTCCATTGGGATCTCATCGCATCGCTAGGGCAAGGCTCACGGGTCACGCTCGACGGAAAGCCCTTCTGTGTAGACGGCCAATTCGTCACCATGCCACCGGAGGTTCCGTGGTTGATTTGATTGAAAACGAGAGAACGTTGGGAAGCGGGAAACGGTGGCTTCCAAGATAGCCCGGCATTTTGGACCACCACGATGGCCTCCGGTTGCTAGGAATTTGCTTCGCGACTGAAAGCCTAGCATATTGTTTTGCTGGAAAGGTCTGCATGTCAAGATCCGGGGTGAACCTGTGGCTGCTTCGGATGAGGCGCTTTGAACGAAGGATCCGCCCCGGAACGCATCGGGTGCCTGCAGCTCAGGGGGCTTTGGTAATCAACCGAATACGTCCCATCGGGGACGACTAATGCGACTAAATGCCTGGCATTCTATCTGGCTTTCCAAATGACTCCGCTATCTCCTCGTCGCACAAGCAAAGAAACCAGTGCCGTAGTTTTGAGAACGTCTATGGCCTCATACACCTCCCCGAGCGCGGCATCGACTGCGGGGTGAAGGTGGAATGATCATGGCGATTTGAACTCGCGGTGGGGCTGGTGTTAGCGAGCGACGCCTTATTTGGCTTTGGGAATTTTGTCCCACGGCGCAATCTCCATCTTGGCGACGTCGAACCCGGCCTTCTTTGCGATCCCCTGCAGGGTCTTGAGAGTGTCCTTAGCGATCGGAACCTCGCGTGCAAGGATCCAACATGAGTTGCGGTCAGGCACGCCTACCACCGCGAACTGATAATCCTCGTCGACGTGCATCACATGATAGTTGGGGGTCTCCGGCAGCACTGGCCCGAAAGACACCAGCAGGCGTCCAGGAGGGTTGCCATCTGCGAGCTTCGCCTTGCCGTCGAGGTCGATAATCTTCTTTCCAGTCTTGTCGAGCATGGTGTTCTTGACCCATAGCTGCCCGGCTTCGTGGCCTGCGGTGTATTCCGCGACGGCGAGAGTCCCGTCAGGCTGAAACGCGGTTGGAAGTCGCGCCACCTCATG
>VHDG01000738.1 GCA_016871475.1 Verrucomicrobiota bacterium | reverse complement strand
CCGTGCCTGAATTCATGCCAGCGCCGGAGCCTGCTCCGGCGGGGCAGCAGGCTTGAAGGTGATGGGCTGGGTCTGATCTTCAAATCCGTGGTTTTCCCAGTCGGGGCTCAGGCCCAGATCCTGCAGCATCTGCAGATCCTTCTCGACCGACTGGTTGAGCGTCGTGAGATAATTGCCCACCATCAATGCGCTGGCCCCGGCCATGAACACCATGCTTTGGAGATCGCGCAGATTCACCGTACGTCCGCCTGCCACCATGATCTCCTGCCGCGGCAGGATGAATCTGAAACAAGCAATGGTTTGGAGGATGGTCATCGGAGGAAGGGGGGGAATCTTCTCAAAGGGTGTTCCGGGAATTGGGTTGAGAATATTGATCGGCACCACGTTGGCTCCGGCCTCCCTCAGAGAAAACGCCAGATCCAGCCGATCCTCCCAGGTCTCTCCCATTCCGATGATCCCGCCTGAGCATATCTTTATCCCCGCTGCCTTGAGGTGCCGGATGGTTTCAAGCCGGTCTTCGAACGAATGGGTGCTGCAGTGTTGGGGAAAGAATCGACGGGAGCTCTCCAGGTTGTGTCCATAGCACTCCAGCCCTGCTTCCTTCAGACGACGTGCCACGTTTGGGTTTTTGATGATTCCCAGTGACGCATCAGGCCTGACTTTGCCGTCCTTCGCCATCTCACGAATTCGATCGCACACTTCATCCAGCATGGGTCCCTCGTTCAGCCCCTTCCAGGCAGCGACAAGGCCCACAGCGGTCACGCGATTCCGGCTGGCTTCCTCGGAGGTGGTCTTCACCGGCTCAGGATCAACGAACCCGTATTTAGGGGAACCGGTTTGGTAGAAAGACGATTGGGAGCAAAACTTGCAGTTCTCGGAACAACTTCCTGCCTTGGCATTGACGATGGAGCACAGGTGGATCTTGTTTCCCTTGAAATGCTCACGAATCCTGTTTCCCCAGGCAAGGAGGTCCCCGAGATCGCCGGGGGAACTGAGTTGGAACAGGAATCCGGCGTCCTCGCGGGATACCTCGCCTCCTGCCAGCACTCGCTCACCCAGCGCATGGAGCCGGCGGCGGTTGGAGTTGGCGTCAATGGATGCTTCAGACATGGTTGACAGACTAATCACAGAGCCTGTTGTGGCAAGAGGCAAAAGTCTCTGGGCGATTTGCCGCACTGAGCGATATCGAAGAGCTCAGCCGATCCGACCGATCCGACCGATCGCCGCGCACGACGAGTGACTTGACTGGCGCCTTGGGACACCTCGTAATCTCCGCCGCTTCTGACAAAACCCTGTCGTTTGGATAGGTCGGAGGCTTCGGCAGTTTTATACCGTTACCTGAGCAACCAATTAAAAATGAGCAAGATCGTTGACTTGAAAGCCCGTGAGATTCTGGACTCCCGTGGCAACCCCACCGTTGAAGTGGACGTTCACCTTTGCTGCGGCGCATCCGGCTCCGCTGCCGTTCCCTCTGGAGCCTCCACCGGCGAGCATGAAGCCATCGAACTCCGTGATGGCGACAAGAAACGCTATCTCGGAAAAGGCGTCTCCAAGGCAGTCAATAACGTCACATCAAAGATTCTTCCAGCCATCCGGGGGCTCGATGCACAGGATCAGCTGGGTGTGGATGCCGCGATGCTGAAGCTGGATGGGACCGAGACGAAGTCCCGCCTGGGAGCCAACGCGATTCTCGCGGTGTCCATGGCGACAGCCAAAGCGGCTGCCAGCAGCTTGCGGGTGCCTCTCTACAAATACCTGGGCGGGCCGAATTCCAAGGTTCTGCCTGTTCCGATGGCCAACGTCATCAACGGTGGAGCCCACTCTGATGCACCCATCGACTTCCAGGAATTCATGATCATGCCGGTGGGTTTCGATACCTTCAGCAAAGGGCTTCAGGCGATCACCGAGATTTTCCATGCGCTGAAGGCGGTGCTGAAGAAGAAGGGGCTGAGCACAGCCGTGGGTGACGAAGGTGGTTTCGCGCCCAAACTCGACAGCGCCGAGGCCGCCATTGAAGCGATACTGCAGGCAACCAAGGATGCGGGTTATAAACCTGCCAAACAGATCTACCTCGCTTTGGATGTTGCTAGTTCTGAGTTCCATACAGGCAACGGCAATTACGTGTTCAAGAAGAGCAGCGGCCGCAAACTGACCGGCGACGAGCTCGTGGATTTCTATGTGAAGCTGTGTGGCAAGTATCCAATCATCTCGATTGAAGATGGCTGCGCTGAAGGCGACTGGACCAACTGGAAGAAACTCACCGAAAAGCTGGGTAGCAACGTTCAGCTCGTTGGAGATGATCTGTTCGTCACCAACGTGAAGTTTCTCAAGAGGGGCATCGACACGGGTACCGCCAACTCGATCCTGGTGAAGGTGAACCAGATCGGATCGCTGACGGAAACCTTCGACGCCGTTGAGCTGGCGCAGATGAACAACTACACCGCAGTGATCAGCCATCGATCCGGTGAGACAGAAGATGCGACCATCGCGGACATCGCCGTCGCGACCAATGCCGGTCAGATCAAGACGGGTTCCCTGAGCCGCACGGATCGCGTGGCGAAATACAACCAACTCTTGCGGATCGAACAGCAACTTGGTCGCAACGCCGTCTATGGCGGCAAGCTCAAAGCCCGGGGGCTTT
>VHDG01000737.1 GCA_016871475.1 Verrucomicrobiota bacterium | reverse complement strand
CTGGAGGCAGGGGATCTTCCTGGGGAAGTCATGGCTCCTCCCACGAGCCAGGGATCTCCGGCACACACCGACGCATGCCTTCGGAGTTTCACAGGTTACCTCCGCGCGTCTGGGAAAGTGGGCACCCGCAACTATGTCGCCGTCATCTCCAGCGTGAACTGCTCGGCTTCCGTGTCGAAGTACGTTGCTGGCGCCTTCGAGACCCAGGGGTTGCGTAATCAGTTTCCGAATGTGGACGGCGTGATCGCTCTGACTCACAAGAGTGGCTGCGCCATGGATCCGGGGCAGCCGCAGGAATTGCTGCAGCGTGTGCTTGCGGGGATGGCGATCCATCCAAACGTGGGTGGATATCTTCTGATCGGGCTGGGGTGCGAGGTGAATCAGATCTCCGCGATGGTTCGCAACCATGGGCTTTCCTCCGGAGCACCCGATGGCGAGCCTCCGGCCATGCTCAACATCCAACAGCTCGGAGGGGTTCGGAAAACCGTTGAAGCTGGCATAGAAGCCCTGCGCCGCCTGTTGCCCTCTGTGGATCGGTGCCGCCGGACTGAGCAGCCCATCAGTCAGCTCACGCTGGCGTTGAACTGCGGGGGATCTGATGGTTTGAGCGGATGCACGGCCAATCCCGCTCTTGGGCATGCCTCGGACTTGCTCGTTCAAGCAGGCGGCTCATCGGTGTTGGCTGAGACCCCTGAGATCTACGGCGCTGAGCATCTGCTCGCACGGCGGGCGGTGTCCCAGGCGGTTGCCGACGCCTTGCTCGCGCGGGTTAGATGGTGGGAGGACCACGTCAAGGCCCATGGCACATCCATCGATAACAACCCCTCGTTTGGGAACAAGCAGGGGGGGCTGACAACGATCTACGAGAAAAGTCTTGGCGCCATTGCGAAAGGTGGAACATCACCGCTTCGCGACGTTTACCAGTATGCGGAAGCCATCAAGTCTCGAGGGTTCTGCTTCATGGACACACCGGGCTATGACCCTGTGAGCATGACCGGGCTTGTGGCAGGGGGGTGCAATATCGCCGTCTTTACGACCGGGCGGGGGAGTGCCTACGGGTGCAAGCCAACCCCTTGCATCAAGGTTGCGAGCAACACCCCGCTTTACCGGCATCAGATGGAGGACATGGACATCAATGCTGGAGGAATCGCAGACGGGACATCGACGGTGGCGGAGGTGGGAGTGGAGATCTTCGAGCGGATTGTTGCGACTGCCGGGGGGCAACGCACCCAGAGTGAACTGAGTGGCTTGGGTGATGAGGAGTTCGCCCCATGGATTCTGGGACCCACGCTTTGATGGCCGAGGCCGGGATGCGGCCCGGTGTGGGTGGGGTCGATCATTCCTTCTTGCCCCCTGGTTGGTGAATGGAGGATTGTCCGCGCGGATCGGCCTGTGGTTCAGGAAGATTTGAGCATTTCGATCTTCCTGTGGTCCAAGCTTCATGAGAAGCGGGCGCATGGGTGTTGCAGGATGTGTCTTCGGCGATGAGAGGGGCCGGTTTCGCATCTTCATGCTCAAGGACAACCGCTTAAGCTTGCCCGGCCGGGGCCGATCACAGAACTGGACGAATGAACAATAACGTCGTCATTCCTAAGAGCGTCATCATCTATGGGGTATGTGTTCCCCTTGCGATGCTGATGGGCTATCTGCTGACCACCCCGCTCGACATGATCACCTTGTTGAGTGTGATGTTGGTGCTGGGCCTTTTGTTGGTGCCGATTTTTCTCAAATGGCATCATGCGATGCTCATCGTGAGCTGGAATGCGGTGGTTAATGCGTTTTTCCTTCCCGGTCAGCCGAGGGTTTGGATGGTGCTGGCGTGTGCGAGCCTCGGCTTCTCGATTCTCCAGCGCATCATGAACAAGAAGATGCGGTTGTTGAACGTTCGTGCGGTCACCTTGCCCCTGATCGCCCTCGCCATCGTGATCCTTGTGACAGCCCAGTTGCGGGGGGGTATCGGTCTGACTTCGATGGGGGGCGGATCCTTCGGGGGAAGAAAATACTTTGAGGCGCTCCTTGCGATCCTGGGGTTCTTTGCCCTCTCCTGGCAGAAGGTTCCTCCCCACCGAGCCGCTCTTTATGTGGGGCTCTTCTTTCTTGCTGGACTGACCCACGCGATCAGCAATCTGGCTTACGCGTCTGGCGTTTATTGGTTGTTCTGGATTTTCCCCGTGGACTACGCCGTCGCTCAGATCCAGGCGGATTACAGTGTTCAGGACCGTGCCTTCTTGAGGCTGAGCGGTGTGGCATTCGCCTGCATGGCTCCGTTCTGTTTCGTCCTGGCTCGCTACGGCGTGCGGGGATCCCTGGACTTCACAAGAAACTTTAGCTTCTCCCCGTTTCGCTTTCGCGGAGGATTCGAAATCAATCAACCCTGGCGGCTGATGGCTTTGATCGGTGCTGTGGCGGTCAGTACCTACGGGGGATTTCGCTCAGTGCCGGTTCTGATGGGCTTGATCTTCATCGTTCAGTTCTTCCTGGAGCGGCTTTACAAGACCAAGCTCTTGTTCATGTTGCTCGGGCTGGGATTTCTGACCGCGGGTGCCCTGTTGCCCTTTTCAGATCGTCTGCCTCTGGGTGTTCAGCGGGCCATCTCCTTTCTGCCGGTCAAGGTGAACCCTTCGGTCAGTTACGATGCCTGGGCCTC
>VHDG01000736.1 GCA_016871475.1 Verrucomicrobiota bacterium | reverse complement strand
GTCTATTTCCTGACACCGGATGTCGTCGGCGTTCATCTCACCGGCTCGCTGCGTGAAGGTGTCACCGCCACGGACATGGCCCTCACCCTGACCCAGATGCTGCGCAAGGCGAAAGTGGTCGGCAAGTTCGTGGAGTTCTACGGCCCGGGCGCCGCCGCCCTGCCGGTCGTAGATCGAGCCACCATTGCAAACATGGCCCCTGAGTACGGAGCCACCATGGGATTCTTTCCGATCGACGGTGAATGCGTTCAATATCTGCGGGCCACAGGACGCCCCGACAGCCACTGCCAGCTTTACGAGAATTATTACAAGGCCCAGGGCCTCTGGGGCATTCCTCAGAAAGGGCAGATCGATTACTCGCAGGAGCTGGAACTCGATCTGGCTTCGGTTGTGCCGAGCGTTGCAGGCCCGAAGCGTCCCCAGGATCGCATCGAGCTCCCGCGCCTCAAAAATGAGTTCGTCGGCGCATTCTCCAAGCCGGTCACGGAGAGCGGCTTTGGGAAGAAAGCAGAGGAGTTTTCAACGGTCCGGGCCGAAGTCGCCCTGGACAAGGGGAAGAGTTCCGTGGGCCATGGATCTGTCTTGATCGCAGCCATCACGAGCTGCACGAACACGTCCAACCCCAGCGTGATGCTGGCCGCCGGTTTGCTGGCAAGGAAGGCCGTCGAAAAAGGCCTGCGCGTCAACCCCGCCGTCAAGGCATCCCTGGCTCCAGGAAGCCGCGTTGTCACCGACTACCTCGACAAGACGGGTCTCCAACCCTATCTCGACAAGCTCGGCTTCAACCTGGTCGGGTACGGTTGCACGACATGCATCGGCAACTCAGGCCCGCTCGCTCCAGCCATCGAGGATGCCGTGGTGAAGAATGACCTGGTGGCAGCCTCTGTCCTCTCGGGCAACCGTAACTTCGAAGCCCGCGTCCATCAGAACATCAAGGCCAACTTCCTGATGTCGCCTCCGCTCGTTGTGGCCTTCGCTCTGGCAGGCCGGGTGGACATCGACCTCAGCCAGGAGCCGCTCGGGACCGGCAGCTCCGGCTCCCCGGTCTTCTTGAAGGACATCTGGCCCACCCTGGCGGAGGTCCGCGGACAGATGGAGGCCGCCTTGAAGCCCGAGGTCTTCCGGAAGCTCTACACCGATTTCGCCGCGCAAAACCCGAAGTGGAACGAGATACCTTCCTCCACCGGAAACGTGTATGACTGGGATCGTCACAGCACCTACATCCAGGAACCTCCGTTCTTCCAGGACTTCAGCATGAGTGCGGGCAGCATCGGAACCATCCGCGGCGCCCAGGCGCTCGGGATCTTCGGAGATTCCGTCACCACCGATCACATCTCCCCGGCAGGCGCCATCAAGAAGGCTTCACCCGCCGGGCGATACCTCACCGAGAACAAGGTCGAATTCGCCGATTTCAACAGCTACGGCTCGCGACGCGGCAACGACCGGGTCATGACCCGCGGCACCTTCGCCAATGTGCGAATCAAGAACCTCATGCTCGGGGGTGAGGAGGGCGGGAACACGATCTATCAGCCCACCGGTGAGAAAATGTCGATCTACGACGCCGCGGTCCGGCATGCCGCGAACAAGACGCCGCTGATCGTTCTCGCGGGCCAGGAGTATGGGACCGGAAGCTCCCGTGATTGGGCAGCCAAGGGCACCAACCTGCTCGGGGTTCGGGTCGTTGTCGCACAAAGCTTCGAACGCATTCATCGCTCCAATCTGGTCGGGATGGGAGTCCTGCCCCTCCAGTTCAAAGAGGGCGTTTCGGCGCAGACGCTGAAGCTGGATGGTCATGAGACCTACGACGTCGTGGGCCTGGGCTCCGACTTGAAGCCTCAGCAGGACCTCACCCTGCGAATCCATCGCAAGTCCGGACAGACGGAGGACGTTGTGGTTCGATGCCGGATCGATACCCCCATCGAAATCGACTACTACCAGCACGGAGGAATCCTGCCGTTTGTCCTCCGCCAACTCATCGCCTCGGCCTAGGGCCGCCCACCATGAGTTTCGTCGAAGAGCTGGCCCGGGTTCAGTCCTCCCCACTCTGGGAAGAGGTCCGATCCGACACCTGCGCCGCCGATGCTGCCTCCATCCCGGGATTGCTGGGAAAGCCCGGCCGGCTGAGCCTCGACGACTTCGCGACCCTCATTTCGAGCAAGGCTGAGCCCTTCCTTGAGGCCATGGGACAGGCATCACGATCTGTCACCCGTCAACGCTTTGGTCGTGTGATGCGGTTGTTCGCGCCGCTCTATGTGTCGAACGAGTGTATCAATAACTGCAGCTACTGCGGCTTCTCCCGGGACAACCCCATCCTGCGTGTCACCCTCAGCCTGGATGAGGTGGAACGGGAAGGTCATGCCCTCGCATCGCAGGGCTTCCGCAACATCCTCGTCGTCGCCGGCGAACATCCCAAGTTTATATCCAACGGCTACCTCGCAGACTGCGTTAAGCGGCTGCGCGAGATCGTCCCCAGCATTTCCCTCGAGGTGGGGCCGATGGATTCCCCGGATTACGCGCAGCTGACGGAGGCGGGTGCGGAAGGGTTGGTGGTTTACCAGGAAACCTATGACCGGACAGCCTATGGGCTCATGCATACGGCGGGTCCCAAGCGGGATTTCGACTACCGCCTGAAGACCCCGGAGCGAGCCTACCATGC
>VHDG01000735.1 GCA_016871475.1 Verrucomicrobiota bacterium | reverse complement strand
GGGCTGGGCGTAATCCAGGTCAACGATGGCATCCATGGCGGGGCGCGAATGCACGACGGGATACTTCGAACCATCTTCGATGCGGCCATACTTGGGCTCGGAAGAGTTGCTGCCGCAGTAGCGCAACTGCGTGGGACGCACACCTCCATACAGGCTGAGGGAGAAGGTGGAATACAGGTCAGTATCGGTCTCGATCAGCACCGAGGGTTGCCCGCGTTCCAGTGTGAACGTGGTGGTGTAGTGGGCTGCTCCAGCGGGCCGGACCTTCAGCGCGCCGTAGGTCAATTCCGGGCAGGTGATGGCGTACTTCACCTCGACGACCGCGCGAACGGGGCCTTTCTCCTTCACCGTCACCGTCATGGCGTCCACGCGGGTGATCTCGCCTTCGTTGTTGCTGTTTCTAAACTTCAGGGGCGTCCCAGCCGGCGACCACGAGCCGTTGCGGAAGCGCACGCCCTGGATCGGCGCCTTGGGGGTGCTAGAGAGCGGCGCGTACACCTTCGGCACCCGCACGCCTGTCAGCCCGTTGACGATCTCGATGTGGTCCGGGTGGGACTCGTCCACCTTCACGCCGTCCGGCGCCTTCGACCCCCGCCCGCGCATGAGCTTGAAAGCCCGAGTGGCGTTGCCCGGCAGATCCATGCAGAAAGCGATGCTGCCTTGCGGGCCGCCTTCAACGATCTGGAAGGGCACCTCTCGGCTGGCGTCGTCCAGGAGACGGCATTCACGTGGGTCCACCTTCTCGCGCAACTCGAAGACCACCACCTGTTCCGCGTGGCTCACGCCGAAGTGTTCCTTAAGTGTGAACGCCTGCTGGGGCTTCGGCTCTTGTGCGGCCACCACGTGGAATGCCGGCTGGGTCGCCAGCACGAGACCGATGACCAGATGCTGCACGGAAAATCGCTTTAGTAATGCGCACGTCGTCATTTGGCACCTTGTTTCTTTGTCACTGTGATTTTCTTTGTTTTGAGCATGCGGAAGTTCACTTCAACCCCGGCAGCGGCTCGAGGATGTAAACCGCGGCTTCGAACGGCTCCAGCCTAACCTGGAACTTGAACGCGTCCCCGCTCACGTCCTGCGGGCCGAGATCCTTCTCGCCATCCATCGTGATGGCCTTGAGCCGGTACTTGCCCGGCTTCAGCCCGGCCGCCTGGCAGTCGAGCTCGTAGGTTTCAGTCAGCGTATCATTGGTTTGCGGATTCGTCGCGATCACCACCGCTTCGCCGTTGTCCCCCTTGCGCAGCGAGGTCCAGAAGTGGTCGGTCTGCGTCCCCGCGATCGGCTTGACCATCGGCAGCCTCAGGTACGAAGCGACCTTAGCCCGAAGCGGAGCGAGTTTCTTGATGTATGCGTGTGGGTTGGGGTCCTGGGTCATCATCCATCCCAACGCTGCGCCGGCGACGAACTCATCCGCCACCATCGCGCAGTCCATTCTGGTATATTGCTCATCGATGGGAGCTGTTCTGCCATGTCCGAACAGAACGGCGTACTCGCCGTACACGTACGCGGTGAGCGAGAGCTCCTTGCTCCCCCAGGTCAGGAACCCATCGCACAGCCCCACGAGCGGCTCGCTGAAGAACTCCGTGGTCAAGAATGCGTCGGGATTGATCTTCTTCGCCTCGGCGCGCATCTTCTGCAGCATGGCCCGATAGCCGCGCACCGGACTCCCGGGATCGCCGGGCGTGTGGCCATGGCCATCCCTCGTACAGCGCAATGCAGGCGTATCCGCGCCCAACTGGTCTACATACAAGCCGTCACACTTCGTTTCCCGGAAGATCCGCGCGGTCAGATCGACCATGAGATTCTGCCAGAACTCCGTGGCCGGGCACATGACGGCGAAATCGGTCACCCCATAGCGCTCATGGCCGCCCGTCGTATGTTTGTTGACCAGCTCCTTGTTCTTCGTCCACAGTTCGGAATGGCTGGCGACCGCGCGGCCGTTGATGTAGGGCATATGGACAAAGTGCCCCGGGTAGGCCTTTTCCATCTGCGCGCACGCCTCCAGCCAGCCCGGCCGGATCGGGAAGTAGTCGGGATAGGCGTAGTCGAACGGCTGGATGTGCCAACGGTACCATTGCAGGCAGGATGGCGTATTGGAGAACTTCTCGATGAACTCTTTGGCATTGGTGAGCGCCAAGGGAACAAGGGACGCTTTCTCCTCGTCAGTGAACTCCTCGAACTTGAGATCTTCAAACCGGTCGTATTTCCCCTTGAACCTATCCAGTACTTTCTGCGACGGCTCAGACAGGTGCCCCGGAGCCGCAACTGCGTTCCTGATGCCAGTGTGGGGAGACGTGATTGATCCGACCGTTTCAGCCGGGCGAGGAACGTCACGCCGCGATCCTCCATCACGAGGGAGTCCTCGGTCAGGCTTCCGATCTGCTCGACCAACCGCCCTTCGATCTCGATCAAAGCCCCCTGGTTGGGACCGGGGGAGGCAAGGACATCGGCCGCTGTCCGGTACTGCGGTGGTTCGGCCACGCCGGATTCCACCACGCGAAAAAGTCCGTCGGTCAGCATGGGACGCCCCTCGAATCGATCCCGACGTCCAACCACATCCACTACATCCCCGTTGCGAATGCTGCCCGGGGCGGAACTCTGCACCCACAAACGTCGGTCTTCCATCTGCACGAAAAAGCCGAGCCCGGGCTGATGGA
>VHDG01000734.1 GCA_016871475.1 Verrucomicrobiota bacterium | reverse complement strand
GCTGACTTAAACGACGCGGGAGCAATGGCTGGCGAACGAAGTCATCAAACCCATCCTCGAAATGCACATGAGGCAGGCGAAGCGCCTCGAACAGTGGGGTCGTCGGAGGGGTGACGGGACGTTCCACCGGTGGTGAAGTTGCTGCTTCAGCCACGAGATAAAGCCTGTCCGCTGTTACATCTTCCACAACACTTCTGCGACCACTTCGCCAGTCCACTTCCAATCGCATCTTTCCGCGATTCGTGGAGGCTGCAAAAACACGGATCGGATCATCGCTCGAAAGATATCTACCACCGCCGACGACCTCCTGTGCCTGCAACGGCACAGCGCCGCCCAGGAGCCGGATGCGCGCTCCGATTCCACGTGTGTTGCCAGCGAGGCCTTGGAGTCTCACGGCGACTCGCGATGCTGAAGCCTGGTTTTGATAAACCATCGCCGGGCCGTTGAGTGCGTTCCCCACGACATCGAGGTCGCCATCGTTATCCAGATCCGCCAAACACATCCCGTGAACTATTCCGGTATGGCCAAGACCCCATTCGCGGCTCGTCTCCTGGAACCGAAGGCCGCTCAGGTTCCGAAAAACCAGCTGGGGCAGCAACAACGGCGGGGTATTGGTGCGCAAGTCCAGATGTTCCTGGGTACTGAGTTTGCGGCTGCGACGCGCCGCCTCGAGCGCAAGTCCATAATCCAAATGCATGTCGTCCCGCCCATGACCCGTCGAAATCAACACGTCCTCCCATCCATCCAGGTCAACATCCAGAAACAAGGGCGTCCAGGCCCATTCACTTGCGTCGAGACCAGAATAGCTGCCGATTTCTGAATACACTCCGCCGCCTCGATTCCATTGAAGGGTGTTTCGGGTGACCTGGATCCTTGAATCGATGTCACCAATCCCTGTGGCTTCCATCCCCCGGTCTGCACGCGTCAGCCGGGTCGCGTGCTCCCGGCTCAACATGTCGAGGATCAGAATGTCGTCTAAACCGTCACGATCCACGTCTGCAACGTCGACTCCCATGGAAAACTTCGGAGTGTTCCTGAGGGATCTCCTGGGTGCAGCCCGAAACTGTCCCCGACCCATGTTCAACCAGATCCGATCTGGAGAATCGAAGTCGTTACAAACGTAGAGATCCGGAAGGAGATCCGCATTGAGATCTCTGAACATGACGGAGAGACCCCATTCATAGAGTGGTTTTTCAAGAGGTCTTCCATCCTCATCCTGAAAAGTCCCACTGGTAAACCGTTGCTCCGAATACTGAAAGTTGCCTGTGCAGCGATACAAAATATCCGGCTCACCGTGCTCGATAATCCCGCCGCTGGAATTTACTTCGAACCGTCCCGCGAGCTCTGGGGATTCTTCAACAGACTGCCCGTTCACCTGAGCAACTCGCAGAACTCCATTCTCACGTCGCACACGAAAATTCGTGCCTGGCAGATCCCGCAACGCCCGCATCCTGTAGTTGCAAACATAGATATCAAGCCGTCCGTCGCCGTCCACATCCGCAATCGCCATCGACATCCCGGCACGGCCGGGATTCAAAACACCCGCCGCCTGGAAAACACCCGTGCCGTTGTTTTGGAACAGTCGAAGTCCGTTTCCCACCGTCGTGACCGCCAGGTCCAGATCGCCATCGCCATCCAGGTCGGCCAGCATCGCACCTGAGGAAGCAAGTCCTTCACACCCTGTGCCGGATGATCGGGTGATGTCCTCGAATTTCCAGGCACCGAGGTTTCGGAAAAGTCGGTTCGTGCCGGCAATGGCGGCGAAATAGAGGTCGGTCAGTCCATCGCCATCCACGTCGCCAGCCGCGACACCCGATCCATTCAGATAGATCTGGTTGGTCGTGAACTGACGAACGGAAAGCTCATTGATGAATTGGATGCCTGTGTGATCGGGTGAGAGCCTTTGGAATCCTGCCTGAGTCCGTTCAGATAAAACCGGTGACCGGGACAATAGCCGGACGCTGTTGGACACCGTGGTGGATGGCTGACCATGACTCGGGATCTTGAACGAGCTCCATCCCAAGGCACATCCGAGGATCAGGAGAAACAACCGGAGAAGAAGACGGGGAGAATATTCTCTGGGATCTGCTGGAACGAGGCGTGGCAGAGGAGCATCCCCTTCGTGTGGGGATGTGGCGGATCGGCTCGGCAGCTCAAGGACTTTCGAATGAAAGGAAGATCCCGAGATGACGCTTTTGCGGTCCCTTGCTGGCACGCCGAACTATTACTTCAGAACAACCCCGTGATGCAACGTGAGGTTCAGAAGCTTTTGTCCGCTTCTGTGAAGAAGGCATCCTGCGATCGGCTTGCTGCACGAATAACGCCTGCCGGATTGCCCTGGGCCGGGGATGCCGGCGTGGTCTGCCTGGAGGACTCCTCCGCATCAGGCATGGGAAGCTCATCCCGGTGCCTGTGGGTCAGCGGAGAGGATGATGCATGGAGGCCTTGGTTCGAGGCCGACGGAGAGAGGTCGTTCGTTCCGCTTTCCTGATTCGGCTGACGTGTTCCGACCTTGTGAGATCGGGGCGTCGAGCCGATGGATGCACGGCCGACGAGGTTCTCCAGGTTCCCGGTGGCGTCCTTTAGATCCGCCGCCTGCTGGCGCAGCTGCCCTGCGGAGCCTGAGAATTCCTCGGCGCAGGAGCTGTTGTCCTGGCT
>VHDG01000733.1 GCA_016871475.1 Verrucomicrobiota bacterium | reverse complement strand
CCAAAAATATCCAGACGAGAAGCCGGGATACAAGATTCAGAATAATATAAGTCGCTCCCCGGCACAGGACTCACCGGGCCTTCTCCGACCGGGAGGGCTTGGCGTGGCGACTCTTGAGCTGATCGACCACTCGCTTGGCGACCTCTGCCGGAAGGGCATAGGAAGCAACCCGCCCGGCACGGGCGATGTTCAGCCCCACCGTCTTGCCATCGAGATCCAACAACGGCCCCCCGCATTGCCAGGGCTGCAAAACCGTATCGTGCTGGAGCACGAGCTCAAAACCTTGGGCTCGCTGGCTCGGCTCGCCCCCCATCCTGTCAATCCGTCCAGGCTCTCCCTCATCCTCACCCTCCGGCCGCATCATCGGGACGGTCATGTCAAATTCAGATTCCCCACGCCGCACCTTCAGCACAACCGACTGACCCTCCCGAAAATCCCGGAGCCGGCGGATCAGTTCGTCGCCAGATTCAACCGACGTCCCGTTCACAGCACGAATGTCATCCCCGCTCTTCAAGCCAGCCTTCTCCGCTCCCAAACCAGAGAGGATTGATTCGACCTTCGTAGCGGCACCGTTCCGGGCAAGCCTGATTCCGATGAGCGCCCTGGGATGTCGAATCTTTCGAGCAGGGACGCTGACCACACCGATGGCTTGCGGCAGCTCAGACACGCCTGGAGTCACCACCCATTGACCCACAGACGGCCGGGACGACGCCCATTCCACCGGCTTCAGTCCCCGCGCGTCCACACGCACCAGGGCCACATCGTTCTCCTCATTCACGCCCAACAGCTGCGCCGGCACCTCCCTCCCCGATCCAAGCCAGGCTGTCAGTTTGCCGCTCCGGATCTCGCTGGCTTTCGTCACGACCAAACCTGCCTTGTCCACCACTGCGGCCAGCCCGACCGTTCGACCCTCCAAATCCAGCTTCACGACCGACGTGCGCGATTGTCGCGCCAGACTCGATGCGGAACGCAGTGTGCGCTCTCCATTCTTATAGGCCTCGCGCGGCAAACTTGGCTCCTGTGCTCTCGCAGACCACAGACTGCTGTTGCCCGCCCACCCCACCACCACAAGAAGCCACAAGACACCACGCGACCTCATCGACGCCTCCTTTCGCCGACTTTCACGGTCAAGGTCTGATCCTTGCCTTCGCGACGAATCGTCATCCGAACCTCAGCTCCGATCTTTGAACCAGCCACCGCGCTCCGATAGGAGTCCGCCCCCTCGATGAGGATATCATTCACCTTCATCACTATGTCGCCAACTCGGAGGCCCGCCGCATAACCGGGCCCTGTTTCATCGACATACTCGAGAAGACATCCATCCGGGTCATCAACGCCCCGGGTGCCAACCCAGGGTCGGGGAGGTGGAGGCTCGTTCCCCCAGACATCCCCCTTCAGAAGCCTCTCCCAGGCATCGCGATACGCCTTCATCGGAACGTGATAGTTCTCGGTGGTGGAGTTGCGAACGTAGCTGTGAATGGCAACCAGGCGCCCCTCCAGATCAAACAGGCCTCCGCCTGAATCACCGGCTGTGATCGTACAATCCGATTGAAGAAACTCTCCGTCGGTTCGAATCAAGCGTCCCAATCGGACAACCATGGGACGCTCCGGATCCCATCCAGCCGGGTGTCCAAGGGTCAAAACCCAGTCTCCTGAACGCGCGTCCCCCGACGCCGCCATTTCGACGTGGGGCCACTTGCCGGAATCGGTGATCTGCATCAGGCCAGCGTCCAATGCGTGGTTTCCACCAAGCGTTTTTCCGCGAGCCTTGGAGCCATCCGGAAAGATGAACCTTACATCTCGGCCCGCCCGATCCCCAACGTGTGCGGCAGTCAACACAAGGCCATCGGGAGAAACCACCACACCGCTTCCCACCGAGTCGCCTACTTGAATCGCAACCACTGCCGGTCGTGCGATGGAAAGCCCAGACTTTACCTGCTGCTCAATGGCACGGAGATCATCCACCGATTCGGGGACGAACTTGCTCGATGCAGCAGCGGCGCCCAGGCTGGCAGGGAGGAAAAGAACAACAGCAAGAATCGCGACCCAACGAGCTGGAAACTCGAGCCGTGACCCCACCCGGCTAAGCGGGCGAGTCGTCTGTGGCGTGGCCGTCAGTCGGCTTGACATCTTTGTGATCCGGTTGAGCTGCGACTCAATGAACGACAGCCCAACACGAGGAGGAAAGTGTTCCAAAACATGCACAGGGTCAACAGCCGATCCTGCAACGGCGGCTGACGTTTTGACCCCGGGCTCACGAGAGACTGCAGCCGAAACCCAATCCTCTGACACACGAAGTCGCAGAAAGGCGGTAGAGGACTACCGCACTCCAAGACGCTTCGCGATTCCCTAGCCCCTCAGGAAGTCCGTAAGGTCGTGGACTGCGCCTGTCGTTCCACCTACGCGGCGCGCCATAGCGCCGCTCCGGCGCGACGGCGGCTGGCGCTTTGACCATGAACACACGAACGACAGCAGCCGAATCCTAATCCTTTGACACACGACGTCATAGGAAAGCGCTCTGGCATCATCCCCCCCTACTTCACCACATCCACTTGCAGATCCCTCAGTGTGTATAACTCCTCAGACTTCACTCCCTTCATCCTCCTGGCTCCCGTCTTGCGCCTCTTCCCAAACCTCTTCCTAAACGTCTGAAACACTTCCTCCACAAACTTCCT
>VHDG01000732.1 GCA_016871475.1 Verrucomicrobiota bacterium | reverse complement strand
ACTATCTGGGGATAGCGCCCGCGCTCGCGGACGCGCGTGGGAAGCTGGACACGCTCCGAAAGGAGTATGAGAGCGTAAAACCCTACTCAACCGTCCCCGTCATCCGTGAGCTGGAGAAGGACAAGCGACGCGTCACCCATCTGCAGCGACGGGGTAACTATCTGGAACATGGCGGGGTCGTTTCGCCCGGAGTTCCGAGCGCCATTCATCCTCTGGCCACCCAGGCGGTTGCCGACCGGCTTCAGTTCGCCCAGTGGTTGGTTGATCCCATGAACCCGCTCACAGGTCGTGTCACGGTCAATCGATTGTGGGAGTCCTTGTTCGGTCTCGGGCTGGTGCGGACGAGCGAGGAGTTCGGCTCCCAAGGTGAACTGCCATCGCACCCCGAGTTGCTGGATTGGCTCGCCACCGAGCTGGTATCGAGTCGATGGAACCTCAAGCACATGTTGAAGCTCATGACGACTTCAGCGGCCTACCGGCAAACTTCCAAGGTCTCGCCCGAGCTGCTGCAGCGAGATCCCGACAACGTTCTGCTGGCACGGGGTCCGAGGTTTCGGCTGTCTGCGGAGATGGTTCGGGATCAGGCCTTGTTCGTGAGCGGGCTCCTCAGCTCGAAGATGTACGGACCTCCGGTGAAGCCTCCCCAGCCCAAGATGGGTCTCAACGCTGCGTTCGGGAGCGGGACCGACTGGGAAACCAGCGCAGGGGAAGACCAGCACCGGCGGGCCTTGTACACCACCTGGCGGAGATCCAATCCGTATCCTTCCATGGCCACGTTTGACGCGCCGAACCGGGAGGTCTGCACCGTGCGACGAGATCGTTCGAACACCCCGCTGCAGGCGTTGGTCACATTGAATGACCCTGTCTACATCGAAGCCGCCCAGGGGCTGGCCCGGAGAATGATCAAAGCCGGAGCAGATGCCAGGGAGCGAGCCCTCCATGGGTTTCGGCTGTGCGTTTCGAGAGCCCCCAACGAGAAGGAGTTGAGCACCCTGCTCAGCGTCTTCGACCGAGCCCTGAAACGGTTTCAGGATGCCCCTGCAAAGGCCGGGGCGTTGTTGATGCAACCCGCCACCGACAAGGCGGAGGACCCGGGCACCGCTGAAGTTGCCGCATGGACGGTCGTGGGCAGCGTGCTGCTCAACCTCGATGAAACTCTGATGAAACGGTAAACCCAACCTGACCTATGAACCCCTTGAAGCTTGATTTACTCCGTCAGAAAACCCGGCGCCATTTTCTGAGCCAGTCAGCGCGCGGAGTGGGTGCTGCAGCCTTGGCGTCCTTGTTGGGAAGGAACGCCGGTGCAACGAGCACGCCCGCCGACGCGCTGGCTTCCAGGTTTCCTCACTACCGAGGTCCGGCCAAACGGATCATTTATCTTCACCTGACCGGTTCACCCCCTCATCTGGACCTGTTCGACTACAAGCCCGAGCTGGTGAAACGGGATGGGCAGGACTGCCCCGACGCCTATCTGCGGGGAAAAACCTTCGCATTCACCTCCGGAGTTCCGAAGCTGCTGGGGACTCCGCGGCAGTTCAGGCAACACGGCCAGGGCGGAGTCTGGATGTCCGACGCGATCCCGCACCTGCATCGCGTCGCTGACAAGCTCTGTGTCATCCGCTCGATGACCACCGATCAATTCAATCACGCGCCGGCCGAGCTCCTGGTTTATACCGGCTCCCCACGCTCAGGCCGGCCCTCGTTCGGATCGTGGGTGACGTATGGGCTGGGAACGGAGAACTCCAATCTTCCAGGCTTCGTAGTTCTGATCTCCAGCGGGGTCCAGCCCAACGGTGGCAGAAGCTCCTTCGGGAACGGGTTTCTGCCTTCGGTTTTCCAAGGCGTTCAATGTCGATCCAAGGGCGATCCTGTCTTGTACGCCTCAGATCCGCCCGGAATGGATCGCGAGGTGCGGCGCTGGAGTCTGGATGCGATCCGCGATCTGAATGAGCTTCAAAGCCAGGAGCTGGGCCATCCGGAAACCCAGACCCGGATTGCTCAGTACGAACTGGCCTTCCGCATGCAAATGTCGGTGCCTGAAGTCATGGATCTAAACAGGGAATCGCGAAACACGCTCGAGGCTTATGGTGCCAAACCCGGTGAGTCCAGCTTCGCGAACAACTGTTTGCTGGCTCGAAGGCTCGTGGAACAGGGCGTTCGTTATGTTCAGCTGTTCGATTGGGGTTGGGATTTTCATGGGACCGGACCCAGCGAGGATATCCGGGATGGGTTGACGCAGAAGTGTGCGACGATGGACAAGCCTGTGGCCGCGTTGCTTGAAGATCTCGCACAGCGGGGACTTCTGGATGAAACGCTGGTGGTATTGGGGGGTGAGTTTGGACGCACGCCATTCCGGGAGGGAAGGACAGCCAAGAGCAACATCCTGGGACGCGACCACTTTCCGGACTGCTATACGATGGTTCTGGCCGGTGGCGGCATTCGAGGAGGGATGATGTATGGAGAGTCCGATGATCTGGGGTTCAGCGTGGCCCAGGACCCGGTGCATGTTCACGATCTTCAAGCCACGATCCTCCATCAGCTGGGCCTGGACCATGAGCGCCTGACCTACCGTTTTCAGGGCAGGGATTTCCGGCTTACCGACGTTCATGGGCATGTCGTGAAAGGCATCCTGCAGTCGAGCTGATCGAGCTTTTTCAACGGAGCATCCATACACCACGCAAC
>VHDG01000731.1 GCA_016871475.1 Verrucomicrobiota bacterium | reverse complement strand
CGTGATCTATCGACTGGATGCACTGGGAGGCGCTCCTACTTTCTATCAATTCCTCGCTTCCTGGAACCGGTCAGGTCGGCTTCTGGCGGCCCCTGTCCGCGTGGGGCAAGCGGATGGCAGTTCCGTCTCCAACCTGCGGGCTGAGGACGGGGTTGCCAGGCTTTCTTCCCTAGAGCGTCATCCCGGGGACGCGCCTTGCTGCCCAACAGGGCGTGGCATTCGCCGCTTCGCGATTCAGTCCAAGGAATGGGTTGAGCTGAAGAACCCGGCTGGCCCATCCCCAGGTGCGGATTGATTCCAACCTGAACAGCCTCAGATGAGCGATGCGGTCAAACGGCTGTCAGACATCCATAAAAAGAAAATTGGGGTGGTAGGCTGCGGAGCTGTGGGCAGCTACTACGGGGGGAGGCTGGCCGTGAGTGGTCACTCTGTCCACTTTCTCCTGCGAAGCGACTACGATGACGTGAAGTCCCGGGGCGTCGTGGTGAAAAGTTGCGCCGGCGATTTCAGCTTCACGCCCGCTTGCGCCCGGGCTCCTGAGGAGATCGGGCCCTGTGATTGGGTGTTGGTGGCCCTCAAATCAACCGCGAATCAGCACCTCGAGCGGCTTGTGAAGCCGCTGTGTGATGATCGCACCGTGGTGCTGACGCTCCAGAATGGGCTGGGAAACGAGGAGGCGCTCGCGCAATTCCTGCCCGCTCATCAGATCACCGGTGGGTTGTGCTTCGTCTGCATCAACCGTGTGGCCCCAGGGGTGATCCATCACATGGCACATGGGCGCGTGACGATCGGAGAGATGAAGCGGCCTGCGACCGATCGAACCCTGTTGATCTCCCGCCTCTTTAAGGAATCAGGAGTGCCGTCCAGCACCACCGACAACCTCGCCCAGGCTCACTGGGAGAAGCTTGCGTGGAACATTCCCTTCAACGGGCTTGGCGTCGCCGGATCAGCCGGATGGGCTGCCGTGAACGATGGAGTGCTGCCTCCCGGTGCATCCATCGAACGTTGTTTGGCCACCGATGCCATTCTCTCTGATCCCCGCTGGCAGGGCATCGCGGTGGAGTTGATGAGGGAGGTGATCGGTGCTGCCAATGCCCTTGGTCTCTCAGTGAGCGAGTCCTGGGAAACCAGATACCTGGATCAAACGCGCGTCATGGGAGCGTATCGAGCCTCGACACTCATCGACTTCGAGGAGCATCGACCTCTGGAGCTCAACTCGCTTTTCGAGGAGCCCCTGAGGCTGGCGCGAACTGCAGGGTATCCAACCCCTCGGCTGGAAAAGCTTTGTCGCCTCCTTCGCCAACTCGAAGCTGCGCGATGAGAGCCCAGGGTGCCGGGGACGGGCGCGACCTCTCAGGCTTAGTGGGTGTCGCAGGCAACTTTCTTAATCAGGATCGATGTCGCCACCAGGGCGACCAGCAGGGGCCACACCGGGCCTTTGGTGGCGATGAGCAGAATCGTCCAGGCAATAATCGCAGATATAATGAGCCACACAGCGGTTGCGCCGATCAGAACTTTCATGTGCGGCGGATTGTAGGGTCGAAACCACTCTGATCAACCTGAAAAACGTCACCCCTTACTCTATCGGGGTGTCTTCCAGGAAAAATCCGAGGCCTTCAGGCCGCGCTTGTGTTTGCCGAATCCGAAGAAAGTGGGTTTGTACTCGCTCACATAACTCACATCAGCTGCAGGAGGCATCTTGCCCTCAAGCCCGGCCAACCAGTAGCAACCGTTCACCACAAGCCTTCGAAGCCCCTCGCTCTCAAAATCCGGCCCCGAACCCAGAGTGGTACAAATGATTCTGGAAGTCTTTCCGTTCTCCCATCGATGATCCCGAGTCCAGATCAGGGGCATCATTGGATTGTTTTGAGCTCCGGCCTTGGGAGCATCCCCAGGCTTCATGCCTGCAATCACCTGCCCGTGCACCAGGACCTTTGCATCCGCGGGAAGGCGGATGATCCCGTAAACGTCAGTAGGGCCCCATATGTCAGTGACTCCACGCAACACGGGGTGGTTGCCATGGTCTCGATTGATAATTCCACGCGTGCTCTCCGTTCCGTGAGCGCCGTGATGGTTCACCCATGTGTCTCCCAGCACCTGCTGTCCGAATCCTCCAGCCCACTCCTTGCTTCGCCAATCGTAGCGCGCATAGGCACTCTGCTTGTTCTTGTCGTAGCTGAACGCGTGAGTGGCTGTCCGGATCGCAATGAGCGGTTTCCCGGCATGCATGTAATCCACAAAATGCTTCATCTCAGAGTCCGATGGCTCACGGAATCGCCAGAAGAGAATCGCCAGGTCCGCTGTGCCCAGGGCTGCGAGGCCTTGCACATTCGTGTGGTTTTCAGGGTTGATATCGCCTGTCCCAGGGTCGGTGGTGAAGAGGACTGTACACTTGAACCCATGTTTGGCGGCCAGGATCTTGCCCAGCATCGGCAGGCACTCCTCTGATCGATACTCATCATCTCCCGAGAGCATCACGATGTGTTTCCCCGTGCCCGGCTTGTTGGCGGAGCCTTCATACACAACTGAGAAGGCATTGTCTGCGAGGAGCTTGCCAACAGGGACGAGGAGACAAGCCGTTACCAAAAGAGCGATCAATTTGTGAGTTTTCATGTTGCGGTGGTTCGACGTATGGAGGGGGTTCACATTCAGAAACTCAACCAGAAAAACAAAAAACCCCGAAGA
>VHDG01000730.1 GCA_016871475.1 Verrucomicrobiota bacterium | reverse complement strand
GCATCGAAACGGAGTTTGTCGATGCGGCGCGCGCGCGAGGACATTCAGAATCACTGATCACGGAAGTCTGGGAATTGGTGACAGGCTTCAACGGGTATGCCTTCTGCCGCGCTCACAGCACGGCTTACGGCGTCGAAGCCTATCAATCGGCCTGGCTAAAACTGAATTTCCCGGCCGAATTTATGGCCTCCGTGCTCACCCATGGGAAAGGTTTCTACAGTCCACTCGCCTATATTTTGGAGTGCCACCGGCTGGGGATTCGCATCTCACCACCGTGGATCAATGCGCCTGGTCCCGCTTTTCAAGCCATCCGGCAACCAGGTGATCCACCCTTGATACGCATCCCGGCTCTCCGCGTGAAACACTTGGGCGAAATCACTTCCCAACGCATTCTTTCCGAACTCCAACGCAATCATTTCTCCTCCCTTCAGGACTTTTATCTGCGCACCCAGGCCTCCCAGGAGGAAATGGAATCCTTGCTGCGATCGGGTGCTTTCGATGGATTTGGCAAGCCCCGAACGACGTTGTTCTGGGAATGGCAGCAAGCACGCCGTGCTTTCGGAGGAGACTTGGAGCCCGGTCAAGGCTGGCTGCTTCCTCCTCCTGATCTCGACAAACTGCCCGAAGCAACATTGTCGGAGCCGTCACACCTGCAGCGATTGGAATGGGAGATGGATCTATTCGGCTTCACTGCCAGCGGTCATCCCCTTGAACTCTATCCCGCCATCGCATGGAACACCTACTGCCCCATCCATCGTTTGGGTGAATTCCTGGGAGAGGAGGTGGTGGTCTGCGGCCTGGTCATTGAACAGCGCACCCATCATCAGGTGACCGGAGAGCTGATGAAGTTTATGACGATCTGTGACTGGACAGGCATTGTGGAAACAGAGTTGTTTGCGGATTCGTATCGCAGTTACGGCCAGGAAACATCGCGTCACAAAGTGCTGGAACTCCATGCCCGGGTGGAGTCTTTCGACAACCACTGTGGACATACCCTGCGCATCCTGAAGGCAAGACGCCCCAGGGAACAAATGAGCTGAAGGAGTCACGCTTTACTCCAAGGAAAGCCCCGGGATTTACCGGGGGATCCGCACAGTTAGACAGTTCCGGGAAGGGGTCTTGTCGTGACAAAGAAGATCCGCGAAAGAGTGAGGACCACGGAAAACACTGACCACACGGAAAGACGGAGTCCTGGGCATCGAGGACGAGAAGGCGAGGACGATTACGATTACGAGGAGAAGGGACGGACGTGAGTATGCGGCGCCGCCTCGTGATCGTCCGTGAGTCTGGGAGTTTCTATGCTGCGGATAATGCCCACAAGAATCCTTGAGCGGCAGTTTTCCACCCGGAAGAGAGCTCCATGTAGCCTCATTCGATGTTCTGATGTGTGCGGCACAAAGACTGCTTGAAAGGGCCGGTTTGACCTCATGACGGGGAAAGAACCAACCGTTGCAGATGCCCGGACACAGTTTGCTTTGGAATCAGGTAGTTACGGACTTCAGACGCGTTTGCCTTCTGAAACACCAGGGTCGGACCGCAGAGTCTGATTCTCTTCTCCAAACTCAGCTGCCGGCCAGTATTGCTGCCTGGTCCCGGGATACCGATCACGATCCGATCCTCAAGAAACGCCAGCTCCAGGAAATGTTTCTGATGGAGGAACGAAGAATCGAGGAAGCCTGGGCGGTCAGGGATCTCATTTTCGACGATCTTAAAACCGCACTCCTTGAGGACGTGCGCCAGCTGTTGGAAACTCATCGCCTGATCCGCGAAGCAACGGAGGAACAGAGTCTCACAGCAGCCCGCTCCATCCTACCCGAAACCCAGCCAACCACGGAGGGTCAGAATCCGGTACCGATCCCGGCTCCAAGCATCCGGCAATGGACCCCGCGGAAGCTCGACTCCATGCCCTCTGTGTCGACGCCGTCACATTGCGCTCAGCAACCCGAGATCAGTGAGACGTGTGCCCAGGTTCCGGTCGCAAGCACAAGAAAGACACTGATTGCCTTCAGCGACGTGGCAGCGGCAATTGATGCATTCCAGGCCGAATTTCCCTCCGATCGCTGTCCCGCTCCCCTGCAACCTCTTTTCCAATGAACAATCCAAACACTCCCTCAATGGTTCACCCTCGACTGGATAATCCCCGCAGCAATCGTCTTCATCCTGTTCGGGGAGAAAGCCGTATTCTCCTGGCTGGACTGGACCTTGGAACAGCCACCTCGCGTCTGGTCTGCGGCTGGCAGGAGAATGAGGGGGTGGATTTGAAAACGATTTCACCGACTTCTGTCGGTGTCGCCAAGGAAGGGCTCGTGGAGAGCCTGCTTCCCGGAAACGCTCGGATTCTTTTCGGGCAGGAAGCAATTCGCCACCGGCTGCGTCTCAATATGGCGCAGCCGGTGGTGTCTGGTCGCATACAGGACGTGTCCGCGGCGGGCCAATTCCTGCGTTATTTGGTGGAGCAGCTTCCTGCGGACCCTGGTGCGGAAATCCGGGCTGTAGCGGGAATCCCGGCGGATGCCACGACGGCTGAATGTGAGGCCATTCGGGAAGCCATGGCGGGTGCATTCGATGCGGCTCTGTTGATTCCAAAACCATTCCTGGCTGCGCTGGGGATCCGTGATGAATCGAGGCTGGCAGATCCCGACTATGTGGACCCAATCAGGAACTCGATCTTCATCGACCTTGGAGCG
>VHDG01000729.1 GCA_016871475.1 Verrucomicrobiota bacterium | reverse complement strand
CGCGGGCCGCCTTGCCTGGATCCAGGAACTCGACGAGGTAGCTGCAGAAGCGGCCGAAATAGTCTGATGAAAGCAGCGGGGAGCCATAATAGTGCTGACTGAAGTTGGCCAGGATCGCGAGGGGTGCCCCCTCCCAGGTCTGGAATGCGAGCACGGAGAAGCCTGGGTCCACCGGACCAGAGGGCCCCACGGCATCCGGACTCTCGTGACCCGGATGCATGTGAGCGCGCACGCTACGATCACCAAAAGGATCCACCAGCATGCGGTCGGGACGTCGGATCCATCGCCGGTTGTAAGTGTGTTCCCAGGCATCGAAGCTTCCCCATCCCACACGGGCTGGAGTCAGTGCCTTGACGGCTCCCGTGATCGCCTCGGCGACGCGAGGTTCGAGCATGCGGGCGTAATTAGTGTCCATGCGGCTGCCAAGGCATCCGAAGGCAGACGGGGCCGAGTGTGTGTGTGTGCAGGATACGAGCATCCGTTCGGTCGGAACTCCCGTTTCCTGGCTGGCTCGTGCTTTCGCGCGATCCAGGAGATCCCTGCCCACCATGCAGCTGTCCACCACAGCCACAACCACCCGGGTGGATCCGTCGTCGAGCGCCAATGCCCGGACGTGCAGTCGATCTGTGACACTTGTGGAGCTGCGTTCGGTGAACATCGCGTTGACCAGCACCGGGAACTGGGTGGGTGTGATGTCCACGATGCAGGTTCCGGCGCGAAACTCCCCCTGTTTCTCGGCCGCGGATACCGAGCCGGAGAGATTCGAGATCCATGGCAGAAGGCAAACACCAGGGAGGAAGGAGACCCGCGCCAGGAGGCCGCTGAGCTTCCGTAATGGAGAACCGTGAGGCATGGGCCAGTTCTAGCGGGAAGTCGCTCGCTTGGCCATCGTTTAGGTTCTCAATTCGCTCCTGCTCAGTGCCGTTGATGATCCTGCTTCCGGAAAGCGTCGGCGGGACTTCAACCAAGATCCCGGCTTGATCCGGAAGGGCGTCTCTGACACGGTCTGCTACATCCCCCTCCCAGTCGTCCAACACGCTGAAGCGCTCTGTTCATTCGAACTGTTTCCTCAGTGCCCAGGGCTTCCTCATGGCGCGGCAGGATCCCCGGGCGCCAACAGCGGGATGGACGTCCGCGAGGGCACCAACAGATCAGGCCGGTGTCATCGCTTGTTCCTGATCGACAGCCTTGGTCCCAAATCCCGTCACCCAATCCATGCCATGAAAACTTCAAAGATATTGTCCCTCCTGCTGACGGCCATTTTTCTGTTCACAGCAACCACAGTTTTCGCGGCCACAAAAACCTGGCTGGCTGCCTCTGGAAGCTGGTTTAGCGCGCAGAACTGGTCGCCAGCCGGCTCTCCTGCCACCGGAGACACCGTCGTTCTGGACAACGGTGGAACCATCAACATTGATCAACCTCTGGGGTTTTCCGGATCATTCATCTGGGTGAGAGGCACGATCACGAGCTCTTCACAGGGCATGGCTCTGGCTACGAACACCGTCATGGAGATCCACCCGGGTAACTATAAAATCCTCGCCTGCACGACGGGGCTGTCCTCTACTTGGAGAACGTTGCCGGCACAGCAAGGATTGTGAACTACGGCACTTTGGAGTCGAAGGCTGACGACAGCTTCCAAACTTCCGGCACAGGCGGGGGCCGCATTGAGAACCTGGGTCGCCTGGTCAAATCCGGCGGTACAGGTGCAACGACACTCTCCACTACAACTCCGCTGATCAACACCGGGACTGTCGAAGCTCGCACGGGCACGATCCAGATCCCGAGAGGCACACTTTCGGGCGCTTTCATCGGAGCGGGCATCAACCATTGGGCAGGCGAGTTTCTGATGCAAGGGGAGGTCGCATCCTGGAACGTTCTCATCAACGCCAATCTTTACGGAACCAACGTGTCGCTCTCAGGCAACTGGACCTGGCAAACCGGGAACCTGGGTCCGCAGATCGGGAATAGTTTCAACCTGACCAGCAACACCGTCCTCACTCTCATCCCAGGCAGCCACAAGATTCTTCACTGCCCGCTCACCAATCACGGCATCGTCCGGCTCAGCGGTTCCACGATCCTGTATCTCGACCATCTCCTGGGTGCGTCCCGACTGGTGAACTGGAACCTCCTGGACTCAACCAGTGATGACGGAATCGCAGTCAGTGGTACCAGTGGAGGTCGGATCGAGAATCCGGGTGTGTTCCGCAAGAGCGGCGGCGGCAGCACCGTCATCAGTGGTGGCACCCCACTGTGGAACACAGGCACCGTCGAGGCTCAAACCGGCAGAATTCAGGTGAACAACGGCACGCTGGCAGGAGTGTTTCTCGGTGCAGGAGGCATCGACTGGCTCGGCAACATTCTGATACTCGGTCAGGTCGAATCATCGAACGTTCTCATCAACGCCAATCTTTACGGCACGAACATCACTCTGTCGGGTCGGTGGACATGGCAGACTGGCCATGTCGGCCCCGCCGCAAACAACAGCTTCACCCTGGCAACCAACGCCCACCTCACGCTCATCCCAGGCAACTACAAGATCCTCCACAGTCCCCTGACCAACCGCGGCACGGTCCGCCTCACGGGTCCGACCAGCCTCTACTTGGATCACGGCCTTGGCATCGCCCGCGTGGTGAATCTCAATCTTTTCGAATTCACCGGGGACGATAATATCTTGGTCTCGGTGACCAGCGGC
>VHDG01000728.1 GCA_016871475.1 Verrucomicrobiota bacterium | reverse complement strand
TTCGGAGAAGGCCTGGCGCAGGCCTGTTACGAGCGAGGAGACAGACAAGCTGATGGCGTTGTTCCAGCGTGGACACGAGCGTCGCGACACGTTCATCACCTCTTTGCGCCTGGCCCTGCGGGGAGTGTTGATCTCGCCCCACTTTCTGTTTCTTGCCGAACCGGAGCCTGCCCAGGGAGGCATACATCCCCTCGGTGCCTACCCGCTCGCAAGCAAGCTCTCCTACTTCCTCTGGTCCTCGATGCCCGATGCTCAGCTCATTTCACGGGCACAGGACGGCACGCTTCTCGACACGAACGTGTATCGCGCCGAGGTAAGGCGCATGTTGAAAGATCCCAAGGCCAGGGCATTGGGGGAGCGATTTGCCATTCAGTGGCTCGATCTGGATCGCCTGGGGACCGAGATCAAGCCGGATCCCTCACGATTCCCGGAGTTCACGGAGGAGCTGAAGTCAGATCTCCTGCATGAGGTGGTTACGGCATCCGGCCACATCTTCCAGAACAACCGGTCGTTGCTTGAGTTCATCGACTCGGACTATGCGTTCATCAATCAGAGGCTGGCGAAACTCTACGGGATTGAGGGAGTGGAGGGTTCAGAATTTCGACAGGTGAAGCTCTCTGATCGAACCCGGGGAGGCGTCATTGGAATGGGAGCGGTGCATACGGTGACTTCCTATCCATTGCGAACAAGCCCCGTGCTTCGTGGCCGCTGGGTGCTGGAGTCGCTGCTGGGCGAAAAAGTCCCGCCTCCCCCGCCTGATGTGCCGGCCCTGGACGAGAAAGGAACCCAGCATTCGCCCAAGAGTATCCGTGAGCAGCTGGAGATTCATAGAAGCAAAGCGGACTGCGCAGCCTGCCATGACAAGATGGATCCGCTCGGATTCGGTATGGAGAACTTCGATTCCCTGGGCCGCTTTCGCAGCAGTGAAGCGGGGCAGCCCATCGACACGGAAGGCGTGCTGCCCTCCGGCAAGCGCTTCAAGGGCGCAGACGGGCTCAAGAGTGTGCTCATGGAGCGGAAGGAGTCGGTCATCCGTCACATGACACGAAAGATGACGGGCTATGCCTATGGCCGGGAGCTCACCAAGTTCGACGAGTGTGTCGTGAACTCCACCATGGCGGCTCTAAGCTCCAATGAATACCGGTCTGAAACTTTGGTCGAATCCATAGCGATGAGCTTTCCGTTCCGGCATCGTTTTTATCCGAAACAGAACTGAACGAGACGATTATGAGTCCCAACAAAGCCACCCCGCTGGGCCAGCCCGCTGTTCTCACCCCGGACCGCTGGCGTATTCCGCGCCGCACCTTTCTTCGGGGAGCGGGAGCGCTCCTGGGCCTGCCCATGCTGGATGCCATGGGCAAGGTCATCTCCAAAAGTTCACCCTCCGCGAAAGCCAGCCGCAACGGCGCAGGCGAGATCCAGGCCCCGGTCCGCCTCTGCTGCATCTATTTCCCGAACGGGGTCTGGGAGAAAACCTGGTTCCCGGAGAAGGCCGGCCCGGATTACACGATGCCTTCCGCACTGGAGCCGCTCGCGGCTCATCGCGACAATCTTCTCGTCTTCTCGGGACTCGACAAAAAGCACAGTCATGGCGGCGATGGTCATTATGCGAAGACGGCCAATTTCCTCACAGGCCTCCTGGTCCGCAAGACTGCCGGAAAGGACATCCATGTGGGTGGAATGTCGATTGATCAGCATTGCGCACAGCAGCTGGGCCACCTGACCCCGCTGCCTTCGCTGGAACTGGGCATCGACCCTGTCATCTCCGGAATTGATTCCGTTGTGGGCTACACAAGGCTCTACGGCTGCTACATCTCGTGGAGGTCGCCCAGCCAGCCTGTGGCCAAGGAGATCAACCCGAGGCTGGGCTACGAACGGTTGTTCGGGGTGATGCAAGCCCGCGGCCTCAAGGGAAAGGAACTCCGGAAACAACAGGACAATCAGGCTCTGCTCGACCTGGTCCTGGACGATGCACGACAGCTTCGTCAAAAGCTGGGGCGCGATGACCAATACAAACTGGACGAGTATTTGGACTCGGTCCGTGACGTGGAGAAACGCCTCGAGTTCTTCAGCAAACCCGATCCAAGGGTCTGGAAGCCTGCGAGCGGTCCCGGCCCGGATTTGGCCGCTCCCAAGGGGACGCCGGGGGATCATCAGGAGCATGTGCGCCTGATGCTGGATCTGATCGTGATGGCCTTTTGGACGGACTCGACAAGGGTGGGCAGCTTCATGTTCGCCAACGACGTTTCAGGGAAGAACTTTGGAAAGATCGTCCCAGGAACCGGGGGATCCCATCACGAGTTCAGCCATCATCAGAACAAGGCGGAGAAGTTCGAGCCCTATTCAAAGATCAACCAATGGCACGCGGCACAACTCGCCTACATGATGGACAAGATGGCATCGATCAAAGAAGGAGAACGAACGCTGCTCGACAACAGCCTCACCCTGTTCGGATCCAGCATGTCAGACGGCAACCGTCACGATCCATCGAACCTGCCCATTCTCCTGGCGGGCAAGGCCGGAGCAAAAATAAAGTCCGGACGCCACATCGCCTCCAAGAAGGGCACCCCCCTCTGCAATCTCTATGTGAGCATGCTGGGGGCCATGGGAACGCCGGTTGAATCTTTCGGCGACAGCACGGAGGCGATGTCGTTGTGCTGAAGCTTGGATGCGCCATGCTGGCGGGCATCGCCCTT
>VHDG01000727.1 GCA_016871475.1 Verrucomicrobiota bacterium | reverse complement strand
TGACAGGTCAACCGACAGGGCTTTCTGGAGGAGCGATTCGAACTCTGCACGGTTGTTGCCCGCCAGCGACACCGTCTCCGCGAGCGCGACATAAGGCCCGGCGAGGGAGCCCTGGGAAAGCGTCATAACCTTTTGAAAACGTGCCCGACATCGGTTGGGAGCATCCGATGCCCCCCCGGGACGGCTGGGTTCAAATGAGATCAGGAAAGAATGGATGGCGCCATTATTCCAATCGGGATCCAATTCGAGCAGCCGGTCGATCATGGCGGTCGCGATGGGCAGTTCCCCGATCAATGCAGGATTATCCTTGGACAAGGCGATCAACGCCGCCCAGGGCACAGTGGTCCAGAACGCGATGGGCACATCACGACGGGTGAGAACTTTCACCGCGCTCTCGGCATCGCGACGCAGAGACGCCTCGAAACCCGGGTGTCGAACCTCGAGCCCGCGCAGTCCGTGCGCCAACGCCCGGACATAGAGTCTGCGTGCACGTTCCCGCAGCCTTTCGCTGGAGTTGTAGTCCGTCGCTTCGGCTTCATCAGCTGCCATCTGGACGAAAGCGTACGCGTACTGGGTGAACCCGGATGCCGCAGCCCGGCGGAGTCCCTCGTGTCGCGGTGACTCCGCCAGCAGGGATTCCATGGTCTTCAAACTGAAAGGAGCCGCATCCCGGATCAGATCAGGATCGTCATCGGAGGAGAAACTGGTTCCGCCTGCGGCCAGAGCATCGCCCAGCTTGTTCACCGCCATCCGTTTGATGGAGCATCCTGGGAGGAGAACCCAGGCGCAAAGGGAGATCAATGAGAGGATCCACAAGCCCCGGGACTTTCCTCCAGCGGTGCGGGCGACAAAACTCCTATTCAGAGATGGAGAGCTGGCCTTCATGGAATGCGAGCCGACAGCCTAGGTGGTCTTGACCTCCACTACATCATGAGGAGCGGCCTCGCGCTGGCCTGCTGGAGTGACACGGATGTATCGGGCTCGACTCCTTAGCTCGGTCAGATCGGGTGCTCCGAGATAACCCATGCCTGACTGGATTCCGCCAATCAACTGGGCAAGAATGGAATCGACAGATCCCGACACTTCCTTGAGAGCCTCGACACCCTCTGCAGCCACCTTCCTTGCGACGTCCTTGCCATGGCCATAGCGTGCCGCGGAGCCGGCTTTCATGGCGGAGAGGCTGCCCATGCCGCGGTATTGTTTATAGAGCTTCCCGCCGATCTCCATGATTTGACCTGGGGCTTCGGGGCATCCGGCCAACAGCCCGCCGCAGAGCACCCCATTGGCGAGGGTGAGGGCCTTGACGATGTCGCCGGACTTGGTGATTCCGCCGTCGGCGAGGATCGAGATACCGGCCTGTGCGGCGGCACGTGAGCAGACATAGAGGGCGGTGAGCTGAGGAATACCCACGCCAGCGACGACCCTCGTGGTGCAGATGGATCCGGGTCCCTGGCCGACCTTGACGCAACTTGCTCCCGACTGTGCCAGAAACTCCACGCCGGAAGCGCTGGTGACATTGCCTGCGATGATGGGCAATTTGGGGAAGGCATCCCGAATCATCCTCACGCAATCCCCCACGCCTTTGCTGAAGCCATGCGCCGTTGAAACCGCGACGACATCGAGCCCGCGATCCACGAGGGCCTCGACGTGTTTGAGGATTCGTTCGCGGTCCAGCTCGCCGAAGGCGGTACGCGTCGCCGAAACTGCGGCGCCGCACACCAGCCGGAACCTTGCATCGCGAGCCGGCTTGAACTGGGCCTTCCGTTCCAACGTGATCCTTTCGATGTCGCTCATGGTGAAGAGCCCCCGAAGACGGTCTTCGTTGTCCACCACCAGGAGTTTGTGGATGCCGGGATGGTCACTGAAGAACCGGTCTGCCCTTGCGATGGGATCCTCTCCGAGCTCGGATTCACGGACGGTGTGCACCTGGCTGCGAGGAGTCAGGGCTTCAGCGACCTTGCGTTTGGCGTATCGAGGTTTGACCACGTGACCGGAAAGCAGTCCGACGAGTTTCCCGGAGTTGTCGACGACAGGGAAGGTGCTGAACGAAAACTTCCGTTTCTCGATCGTCTCGAGCACTTCGCCGATGAGTTGCTCGGGTGAAACCTGGATTGGATCCTGGATAAGGCCATGCACATGGTTTTTGACGCGGCTGACCTCGGAGAGCTGCTCGCGCTCCGTCATGTTGTAGTGGAGCAAGCCCAGCGCACCGTTGAGGGCCATGGCGATGGCCATCCGGGACTCGGTGACCGTGTCCATGTCTGCGGACACGATGGGAATATTCAGCTGCAGCCCGGGAGCGAGAGGGGCGCTGAGCTGCGTGTCTTTGGGAAGGACCTCGGAATAGAGCGTTGCGAGAGTGACGTCGTCGTAAGTGAGACCTGTGCTACGAAAGCCGGGAAAGAACAGATCCGCGCCCTGGTAGAAGGACTCATCTAAATCTGAGGCGGAGTATCGTGCTGCCATGGCAAAACATGACCGGGCTGGACTCGCTCTGGCAAGCGGAACCTCGTTGCCACGAGCACATCCGTTTGATTACTTTCCCCGCCATGTCTTGTTGGCGAGCGCTGTTGACAGCCTGCTCCCTGATCTGGATGACCGCCTGCACTCCGCAGCCGGAGTCCCAATCCGACGGCCAGAAAGATCCATTCTTTCAATTGGGACGTCGGCTGGTCACGGAACGGGATTATAAGGGCGCGGTGGA
>VHDG01000726.1 GCA_016871475.1 Verrucomicrobiota bacterium | reverse complement strand
GGATGGGGCGGTGGTTGGAAGGAGGAAGTTTGTGGAGGAAGTGTTTCAGACGTTTAGGAAGAGGTTTGGGAGGAAGCGCAAGACGGGAGCCAGGAGGATGAAGGGAGTGGAGTCCAAGGAGCTATACACGCTGAGAGATTTGCAGGTGGATGTGGTGAAGTAGGGGGGACGGTGCCAAAGCGCCAGCCGCCGTCGCATCGCGTAGGCGGAGGGACTGGCGCAGTCCACGACCTGGCGGGCTAGGGGTTCGCGAAGCGTCATGGAGTGCGGTAGTCCTCTACCGCCTTTCTGCGACGTCGTGTGTCAGAGGATTGAGTTTCGGCAGCTGTCTCTCGTGCGCTCATGGTCAAAGCGCCAGCCGGCGCTTGAGCTGCTCAAGGGTGGACAACGAGCCGAGTGTTGTTGAACTGACGCCGCCACGGCCCGATTTGCGGTCAAGCCGCAGCGCAGTGGTTCTTTTCGACCCAGCCGGCGTTGCTCGTCGCTTGTAGAATCCATGCGGATATGCCCGTAACTCGGGGCTACGATTACGATTACGAGGGAAGGGGAAAAGGGAGGGGGTCGAATGTGAGATGCGCCCCCAGCTCAGGTTGATGATCAAGATTTGGGGTAGCCGATCCTGGGAGCGCTGGCGTCCCGCCGGCATTAGGCTATGCACAACTCAGAGGCCGGCGAGATGCCAGCGCTCCCAGCGCAGCGACAATCCGATCCCTCTCTTACGACGGAATCCTGGGCATCGAGGACGAGGGGGTGGAGGCGACTCGAAAAATGTGAGACGCGCACTCTCTCTGCCATCGCCTGGCCGTTCAACTCAGGGACTCACCTCCGGTGGGGACAAGTCCGACAGGCTGCTAGACGTTGTAGGTGGATGAAGAAACGGAGCCACCTCGTCCTGTCCAGTTGGTATGGAAGAATTCCTTCCGGGGACGATCCACGCGCTCATAGGTATGAGCGCCGAAATAGTCTCGCTGAGCCTGCAGCAGGTTGGCAGGCAGCACGGCTGCTCGATACTGATCGTAGAAAGCCAGGGCCGTACTGAAGGCAGGAACGGGAATCCCCTTCTTGGCGGCTGTGGCAACCACGTTGCGCCAACCCTTCTGGCAACGTTTGATCTCGCCCCGGAAATAATCATCGAGCATCAGGTTCAGGAGCTTCGGATTCTTGTCGTAGGCTTCCTTGATCTTACCCAGGAAGCGGGAACGGATAATGCAGCCTCCGCGCCACATCAGCGCGATCCCGCCATAATTGAGGTTCCATTTATACTCAGCGGCCGCTGCGCGCATCAGCATGTAGCCCTGCGCATAACTCACGATCTTCGACGCATAGAGGGCATCGCGGATCTCGTTGACGATTTTGGTGCGGTCACCGGAGATCTTCGCCCTGGGACCTTTGAGCTTGCGGGCTGCCTTTACGCGTTCGTCTTTCAAAGCGGAGACACAGCGCGAATAGACGGCTTCTGCAATCAAAGTAATCGGAATTCCAAGATCCTGGGAGTTGACCACCGTCCACTTGCCAGTGCCTTTCTGGCCTGCGGTATCAAGAATCTTCTCCACCAATGGCTGCCCATCCGTGTCTTTGAAGCCGAGGATGTCGCGGGTGATCTCGACCAGGAAGCTGTCGAGCTCACCGGTGTTCCACTCGGCGAAAACCTTGTGCATTTCGTCAGGGGTCATGCCCAGGCCGTTCTTCATCAGGTTATAGGCCTCGCAGATCAACTGCATGTCCCCATACTCAATGCCATTGTGAACCATCTTCACATAGTGACCTGCTCCTTGTTCACCCACCCAGTCGCAGCAGGGCGCGCCATCATCCACCTTGGCACTGATGGCCTGGAAAATGTCTTTCACATGCGGCCAGGCTTTTGGCGATCCTCCCGGCATGATCGATGGACCCCGCCGTGCCCCTTCCTCTCCCCCGGAAACACCTGTTCCAATGTAGAGAAGCCCCTTCGACTCTGCATGCTTCACACGGCGATTGGTGTCATCGAACAGGGAGTTGCCGCCGTCGATGATGATGTCGCCGGGCTCCAGGTGTGGGATCAATTGTTCAATGAATTCATCCACCGCAGCTCCCGCCTTCACGAGCATCATGACGCGTCGAGGCCGCTTCAGGTTCCTGACCATCTCCTCAATCGATCGCGCTCCGAGCACCTTCGTCCCCTTGGCTTCCTTGGCCAGGAATTCGTCCACCTTGGAAACGGTACGGTTGTAGGCAACCACGGTGTAGCCGTGGTCGTTCATGTTGAGAATCAGGTTCTGGCCCATGACGGCCAGTCCGATCAAAGCGATATCGCCACTAGGTTGCATGATTTTTTGATGTGAAGGTCGCGCCTGCGACTGGGTCGCACGATACAAGGCTGCCCGGGCTGCGCCAGCAGTTTTTTGGGGTTCCAGCAGCTCAGGTTTGCAGGGTGCCAACCGATGGGATTTAGTAGGTTCATATGGATTTGCCGCTGAAAAAATCACAGGCCCGATCTTTCCTCTCGTCGCTCGTCGCGCTTGGCTGGGGTACACTCCTTGCCACTTCAGCATCTGCGGCATCGATCGAACAACTTTCCCTTCCCATCGCGGTCGATGCCAACAAGGTTGCCTGGACTTTGGAGCGTGTCGCTGACGGATCGAGCACCCTGCGTCGACAGCACGCAGGCTCAACCAGCTCCGCCCAAGTGTTTGCCACAAAGCTTCCTGGTGCGAACAGCCTTGCCGCAGA
>VHDG01000725.1 GCA_016871475.1 Verrucomicrobiota bacterium | reverse complement strand
CGTGAAACCCACAATCTGCCGGGGCTCCGTCGCAACGAAGGTGGCGACAATGGGAGCGGCATTGGCCGCACGGTCGTTCTGGGATTTCCAGAGAACTTTGCCGGTCAACTTGTCAAAGCACACCACGCCGGCGCCGTTTGTATCCCCGACGAGCGCGATCAACATGTTTCCCTCAACCCACGGCGCCGCCGTGAACCCGTGGCGTTGCGCCCCCTTGTTGTTGCCTACTTCGGCGGGGGCCTCGGACTGGAAATCGCGGAGGAAGTTGACCCGCCAGTGCAATTGGCCTTCCGAAGTGCCCAGGCATTGGAGCTCTCCCCGGCACGATTGAACATAGATGCGATCCCCATCCACGAGAGGCGTACAGCGCGGCCCTGGCGCGGTCTGGCCGTTCCTGAAGCCATCGTCGAGCGTGACTCTCCAAGCCTCCCGGGCCGTGTCGCGGTCGATGGCGTGGACCGTCTCCTTCGAGTCCTGCGCGTCGAGATAGTAAACGCGTGACCCGGCCACGACCGGTGCCGCAAGCCCGTCGCCAATCTTGAGGTGCCAGACCCGTCGGGGTTCTGCCGGCAGCCCGCTGAGCGCCGGACCGCCGACGGCGCTATGGCCGTCGCGTGCCGGTCCGCGCCAACCCGGCCAGTCCGCAGCGACGGCGCAAACCAAGCCCAACGGGAGCGACGCTGCGCTCGCGATCCGGTGCAGGAGCGAACGAAAGTGGGTGCCGGAGCATGAGAAAAGTGGAGTTCGTCTAGTTCGAGCCATGGTGTCGTGTAAGTCGCGTGAGAACTTAACCCGAACTCCGGAACACACTCGACAATATTTTTCTAAACCACGAATGGACACCAATGAACACGAATCTTGATAAGGAGTTTCCCGGAAAGCTTGCCCTGAGCGGAAGCCGTTGGGAATTCGTGTCTGTTCGTGTTGATTCGTGGTTGAACTTCGTATTTCAGGCTCAATCATGGTCCGGAGGGACGTTTATCATGGGGAGGTGGAGACCCGCCCCTGGTCGGCAAGGAATCGGATCAGATCGTGCAGCTCATCCCGAGTCAGGCCCGCGGTGAGACCTTCCGGCATCAGGCTGCCGGTGTCTTTAATTTGCTCCACGTCGGCTTTGGCGATGCGGTGAGTTTGATTCGCAGCGGGGTCGCGCAGTTGCCATTCGTTCGGGGTTTCGCGGGTCTTGTAGCCCGTGAATTGCTCGCCTGCCTTCGTCGTAATCGTTGTGGCCAGGTAACCTTCCCGAATTTGGCGATTGGGCCAGAGGAGGGATTCGATCAAGAGCTCGGGGCTCCGTCCGGCGCCGACCAGGGTGAGGTCGGGTCCCGCTTCCCCGCCCTTGCCATCGAGTTTGTGGCAGGCGGCACAACTGGATAGATTCGAAAAGTAGACGGCCCTTCCTCGCTGCGCATCACCCTGTTTCATGGATACCTCCGCGAGAGACCTTACAAAAGCGGGATCGTAAGCCGGCAATTCATTTTCGATTCCGACGACGCGGTGAAGCGCGTTCATGAGAGCAACGTCGCTTCGCCCGCTGTTGTTCAAGGCGCGTCGGATCAGTCGGGCGGCATCGGCGGCAGGCGGCCTCGTTTGCCATGCTTGCGTGAGCGCCGCCGCGCCGTCTTTGCGGTTTAGTATCGGGGCCAGCAGTTGATTCATGTCGGCCTCAGTCTTCACGTCACTGAGCAGCTCGGTCACAGTTCGCGCAGCAGCGGTCAACTCCACGGCGGCCATCGCGGCGATGGAAGCCGTTCGCACGGCGAGGGGAGCGGTGGACACGGCCAGGGGCCGCGCCCGACGGACTGTTTCCGGACCCAAGAGAGCGGGCGATGCGCCGAGTGCGGCGACGAGGATCCGTTCGTCGTTGTCCGTTCGTGACAGTTCCGCACGGATTGCGTCCGATGCCTCGGCAATTCCCCAAGCGCCAGCGAGCGTCAGACCGAGGGGCCGCAGTGCGGGACTGGCATCGGCGATCAGTCGGCGAACAGGCACCGTGAGATCGCCGGTGGGCTTGCGACGATGGACGGAGGCCGCGGTGATCAATTCCTGAAGCACCGCCTGGCTGCCAGGAGCGGCGTCGAGAGCATAGCGCAAATCCGCCCCGGACCCGACGGCGGCGAGCAGCGCGAGGATGCGTTCCCGAAGCTGCCCATCGAGGCCAGGCCTTTCCGCCAACTTCCGGACCAACCCGGCGGTTTCCTTCGCGCCCTCGGATTCGAGGGCGAATCGGAGATGTTCGGGGTTTTCGGCGAATGGCAGTGCTCCCCCGGCCAGGGTGGGATACCAAGACGGCCCAAGCGCGTTGACGGTCTGAGCGAGCGCGTAGTCGATGAAACGGTCGCGTGGTCGATCCAACGCTTGCGTGGCGACTGCCGCGGCCTCGGCCGACGGGATGTAGCTGCATGCCACAATCGCTTCGAGGCGAACTCGGGGATGCGGGTCTTGAATCTGCCTCCGGAGCATCGACAACGGATCGGCTAATCGGGTTCCCCAATTGCCGATCACTCGCGTGGCGTAGGCGCGTGCCCGGAAATCTTCCGCGCTCAGCAGGCGGTTGAGCAGTGCCGGGCGGAGGGTTTCATGGCCTTCGCAGATGCCAATGGCATGCACCAGGAGTTGTTCAAACTGGGGATCGGTGGGCGCCAGGGCTGCCACCCACGCATCGACGGCGGCCATGACTTCCGATGTCGGTTTGTCAAACAGAAGCGTCTTGGCTTGATG
>VHDG01000724.1 GCA_016871475.1 Verrucomicrobiota bacterium | reverse complement strand
TTGGAATTGCGGCCACTCAGGATGAGCGGTGCTTTCTGATCTATTATGGAAGAAGCTGGGGGATGATCAGGACCGCCAAGCATGCAGAAGAACGGTTGCTCACACGCGAATTGCAGGGCGCAAGTCATTCACCAGACGGAACCTTGTGCGCCAATGGCAGCAACTCGGGGGTCACCACCCTCTGGGAAACAGAAGGGTTGCGCGATATCCATACGTTCAATCGTTTCTTATTGGGGGCTCACGTGAGAGTGTTTTCGCCGGATGGCAAGCGTCTCGCGGTAGGGAGTGGAGGGCGGGAAGCGATCCGACTTTGGAGCATGGAGAGCAAGCAAGAACTACTCACTCTGAATGGTGAAGGTCTTGTCTTCGAAGACGCAGCGTTTTCTCCGGATGGTGACGTGCTTGGGGCGAGGAATCAGCAAGGGATGCTGCTTCTCTGGCGCGCACCATCCTGGGAGGAGATCGCTGAAGCGGAAGCGAGAGGCCCATCTTTGCAAGTCATCGGAAGGCCGGAATAGCTGATCGGGAAACAGCCCTGAACGCGAACTACAGAAGAATCTTCGTGACCGAATCACCTGCAGAGTCAGAGCGCTACCAAAATCAACCCCTGGATGTGTTCGAAGTGGTGTCGGTGGAAAGTATCAAGCTGACTGCTTCGATGGCGGGCGGTTGCCGCCAGGATCAGGTCGTAGTAGCCTGACAACTTTCCGGTCTGATTCGCGCGTTGCGTGCGAGCGTAGCTGATGCAACCGATTGCCCCCACAACTTGAACGGTCGTTCGGATGGTATTCGCCTGAGTTCCTTCCGTGTTTCCGTGTCAAGGAGGCGAACCTCCAGATCGCCGGCACCCGCCAGGACTTTGCCATCGGGGGACCAAGCCACCTGCCAGATTTTCTCGTGCAATGACTCGGTGGCCTCGATCCTTTGGTTCTTCACGTTCCAAATCTTTAACGCGCCGTCGAATGAGCCCACCGCCACCAAGCGACCGTCGGGCGACCAGGCCAGCGAAGGGTTGACCCGGCCTGGAAAGAGATTCGTCGAAATCCATTCGCGCCGCATGTTGACGTCCCACAGCTTGAGAGTCCCTTCGGAATCGATCGAGCCCAGCCATCGACCATGGGGTGCGAACTCGACCCACAGCGTCAGCGAGTCGTGGTGTCCAAGGACGATGGACCGCCGTTCGTGAGTCTGACCCCAGAGGTAACGCCATTCCCATACGCGAGGGTCGGGGTGAATCCCGGGCTTCGAGTATTTCCGAACCAGCTTGTGCGCCGCCGAGTGATCGCCCGCTTCGAACGAGCGGAAAGCCAGGTCCATGTCGGCGACGTAGAGGTTCCTCCGGGTCAGGAGTTCGGCCTGCACTGCTCGTTGACTCGCGTGAGCCTCCTTCACTTGCGCCTCCTGGGCACGCCTGGCTTCCCGCGTGGCCCTTTCAGCTTCCCTTCCCGCGCGAACCGTCTGCCAGGTGCTCACAGCCGCGCCCAATAGCAGTGTTGCAGCAATGGCCGCAGCGGCCGCAAAGGCGAGCTTGTTTCGCCGAACCAGTTTTTCGAATTTGTAGGCGGCACTGGGCGGACGCGCGACCACCGGTTCGTTGGTGAGGAACCGTTTCACGTCCGCAGCAAAGCCGTTGGCGGTGTCATACCGGCGGGTGCAGTCCTTCTCGAGTGCCTTCATCACGATCCAGTCGAGGTCGCCGCGGATGAGACTGACCAGCTTGATCGATTCGCTGCCGCGTGCCTTCGCCACCGTCGTCAAATCACCATGGGCGAGGGTGCTCAATCGAGTGCTGGGCCGCGGCGGCTCTACTTCGCGGATCGTGCGGCGGATTTCATCCAGGCCGGCTTCGAGCAGTTTCTTCGGATCAAATGGTGTACGGCCCGTCAGCAGTTCGTAGAGCAACACGCCCAGGCTGTAGATGTCGCTGCGGGTGTCGATGTCCAGGCTGGTCTTCTCCGCTTGCTCCGGACTCATGTAGGCCGGCGTGCCGATAAACTGGTGCAACTCGGTATAGACGGTGAGGTCGGACAACCGGCCCTCGGTCGCTTTGGCGATGCCGAAGTCGATCACTTTGGGCACGGGCACTCCGTCGTGCAGCGTGACGAGTATGTTCGAGGGCTTGATGTCGCGATGAATGATGCCCTTCTGATGCGCGTGCTGGATGGCCTGGCAAACTTTGATGAAGAGATTGAGCCGTTGATTGGTGGTGAGATTGGCCTGGTCGCAGTAGTCCGTGATCTTGATGCCGCGCACCAGCTCCATGACGAAGTAGGGGCGGCCGGTGGGAAGGTGCTCCGAACTTCCGCCAGGTCTTGGACGGCGCCAGCCCTCTGGCGCTTTTGGACCGTCGGGCGCGCTCGAAAGCGGCAGAGGACTGCCGCACTCCAAGACGCTGCCGCGTAGGTCCGGCCCTGTCGTGCCCGCGTCGAGCACCTTGGCGATGTTGGGATGATCCATCATGGCCAGCGCCTGGCGCTCGGTCTCAAAGCGTGCGATGACGGATTTCGTCAACGACCGCGACCGGCACGGAGATTGGGGACGCGAAATGGCGATCGACCTGGACGACGGAATGGGCGGATGAAGTCGAAGGGTCTTGGAGCAAAGGTGGTTGGATTGGGGCGGCCGCGACGGGGCAGGCAATCAGACGTATCAGCCGCCGGGCGGCGGAGGATTCCGCATCGAAGAAGTATTGCCAGGATCGAGTTCAAACCTTAGAAGGATC
>VHDG01000723.1 GCA_016871475.1 Verrucomicrobiota bacterium | reverse complement strand
TCGCGGCCATCGTGGCCATCGCGGCAGTCGTAAGCGTCTTCCTCCTTCATCAGCTTTCCCAGACCTAGAAACTGTCGAATGGTTCGCCGAAGCGAAGGCTTTAAAAGAAAAAACTTTCCGCACAATCATTATGGCTGCAGATAACGTTCACAACTTCACCACCGCCAACTTCAAGCAAGAGGTTCTGGACTCCGCCAAGCCTGTGCTGGTCGACTTTTGGGCTGAGTGGTGTGGCCCGTGCAAGATGCTCGCCCCCGCTATCGACGAACTTGCGGGGGAATATGTGAACACGGTGAAGTTCGGGAAAGTGAACATCGATTCCGATCAGGATCTCGCGTCGCAGTACAATATCCAGCACATCCCCACCCTGCTGCTGTTCAAGGGCGGCCAGATCGTCGGCCAGCTGGTTGGCATGGCGTCCAAGAAGAAGCTCAAAGACGCTCTCGACAAGCTTCTGGCTTGATCCGTCTGCGTTTGGATTCGTGCAACGTTCAGCGGTGTGGATGACGCGAGAGGCCCGTCCCCACCCTCATGATTCTCACCCCAGGCGAGCTAGACCGGCGCTCCAACCTCTACAGGGAATTGGGGCAAATGACGGAGTCTGGACTCACGCTGCCCCGGGCTCTTGAAACCATCAGCCGGCATGCAAACAGACCCCACGTACGAACCGCAGTCACCCAGATCCTGCGGGCATTGAATGAAGGCAACAGCCTGTCCACAGCGCTGTTGGCTGCAGGCAATTGGTTGCCGATGTTTGATATCGCATTACTGGGAGCAGGAGAACAAAGCGGCCGCTTGCCAGCCTGCTTTCTGAAGCTCTCGAGCTTCTATGAGGAACGAGCACGGCTTCTACGAAAGCTTCTGACATCCCTCGCCTATCCCGCGTTCCTCATTCACATGGCCGTGCTCGTGTTTCCGGTCACCTCCCTTCAAGCACTTGTCACGGACGGAAGCATTTTTCAGTTTCTCCTGAGCAAAATCCTCATGCTGCTGCCTTTATACGCATTGGCAGGGCTGGTTATGTTCCTCGCTCAGGGAAGTCGAGGTGAACCTATTCGGCAGATCCTGGACAGGTTGCTGAATGCCATCCCGGTGGTTGGTCCAGCCAGGGAGAGTGCAGCTCTTGCCCGCTTGTGCCTCGCACTGGAGGCACTGATCAACGCCGGGGCGAACACGATTCACGCGTGGGAACTCTCAGGGCAGGCTTCGGGTTCTCCGAGACTTCGACGGGTGATTCGGGGCTTCCGTCCGCAATTGGAATCGGGTTTCACACCAGCCGAAGCGGTTGGGATGTCGAGAGCGTTCCCCGAGGAGTTCGTGGCGCAGGTGCACTCAGCAGAGCTTAGCGGGAAGATGGACGAAACCCTCGTTCGGATGCACGGCTTCTATGAAGAGAAGGCTGCCCGCGGATTCTCGGTCGCGGTGGTTCTCTTCACGGGCCTGGTTTTCGCCCTGGTCGCAGCGGTGATCGCCTGGCAGATCATCAAGTTCTACATGTCCTACCTGGGCCAGGTGAACGAGGTGCTTCGCTGATCGAGCAGCTCAGCAGAGCGATTACTTCATGCGCTTAACCTCAAGCGCGAGACGCGACTTCTTTCGGTCGGTCCGGCCCCAGTGCACGACACCTTTCTTGGCGGCCTTATCCAGCGCGGAGGAAGCCTCGCGCAATGCCTTCACAGCCTCGTCCTTCTTCCCCGCCTTGACGGCATCGTCCAGACGACGCTCGAGGGTCTTTAGACGCGTCTTGGAGCGGCGGTTCATAAGGGCGCGTCGGGCACTGCTGCGCACTCGACGTGCGGCGGATTTCGTGTTCGGCATATCTAGAGATTCGGTTACATCACCGGCTGCTCAGCCGGAGCGCGCATTTGTAATCGTTATTCCAAGGATGTCAACGTTCGGAACAGGACTAAAAACGGGCTGATCCCGGGACTCCGTTGATCAGGTTGATCAAAGCCCCAGAGTCCACACGCCCCTTTGAAACAGGCCGGTTCCCAGCCCTGACAGGCTTCCGAGGGTCCCTTGCATGAAAGCAAAAGAGCAGCCTGGCTGGTTTGCCGCTTGTCAGCGTTCCGCGCCCGCGGAGCCGGGAGGCAGATGCATGTTCCACTTTACATCCGGTTCACTCGTTGTGTTCCCGACGCGCTTCTCAAGCGGCAAACCAGCCAGGCTGCTCCCCTCAATTCCTTCTTCGCAATCCAACCACGGGTATTACAGAAAATGTGCGCCGGTAGGAAAATAACGGCTGAGGTGGGAGATACCATGGGATGAGTTACCCGCGGATGAAGGATCAGGCTCAACAGCTCAGCACGCATCAGGCGCCGCGCTTCGAGGACCTTAATGGTGAGCGGGATGCGTCTGTAACAGTTCCTCCGAAGGTCAAATCGCTCAGGATGGCCCACCCACCCAGCGGAACCGGGTCTCGCACGTCCTCATTGCGGAAGCGCCCCCCCCGTTTGACCCTCTCCCTGCGTCCAGCCGGAACATGCGCACTGGCTTTCCGCTGAATTCCCCCGCTGATCGTTCAAAACGGTCCCGCGGACAGTGTTCGGGCAGCTCGACAGGCCCGGAGGCGCTTGCCTAAAAGGATTTCCTGTCGAAGTTCGAGGAAGCCGGCCTCCATTTATCGACAGCCTGGCTGACTTCTACTGCGGTAACCGGTTTGCTCAGATAATCATCCATGCCCGCCTCCAGGCATTTCTGACGGTCCCCTTGAACCGCGTTTG
>VHDG01000722.1 GCA_016871475.1 Verrucomicrobiota bacterium | reverse complement strand
GCTCATCCTTGGGTACTCTGCCCCGTTTAACGCCCGCTGCACATGCAGCCTTCGTGGCGCACGCAGCCAGGAGCAGGGGCTCTGCCAACCTTGAGACAGAACCCGTTTCGCACTGGGACACTGTCATCCCGGCGGGGATGCGTCGAAAACTGGGACAGATTTGGCAACGATCGGGACACCGTATGGGGTGCAGCTCCTCGGAGCTGAGCTCGATGCCGTTTTAGTTGGCTTTCTGAAGACGGAGCGACTGGCGGAGAACGTCCTGCTTCAGGACACAGGAGTGTCCATTCGCAGGCATTGCGGAGGTGGAGACAACAACACGAGGGGGCCTCGTGAATGGCAGCGGGTCAGAGCCGGGATCAGGCGGGGTTCACGTTGTTGGGAGCCGCACCTGAGAGAGAACCGCGCGATGATCTGAGGGCCATGGTTTCACACAGTTCCGCTCGTCCAAGGCCTCTGATCTCAGGACAACCACACCGTCGCCGCTGGATACGTAAACGAAGTCGATCCGGTCATATACCCCATTGGGCTCCTCGTTCACGATCGGAGTCCAGGTGACACCGGGTTCATTGAAGGCGAACGGGCCGGGATACTTCCGCCGCTGCGGATTCATCAGATGGTAGGAATCCTCGAGCCCGGCCTGGATGCATGCCAGGGAGGTAGGCCAGGGAAGATCGACGTAGTCGAAGTGCGAAGGTGCGTTGAAGTCTCCGGTGAGAAAGCACGGCGACTTCCCGGCGAGATAAGGCTTCATTGCTTCGAGGAGCTTGGTCAGGGCGGGCATCCGGGCGGATCGCTCATGCTCGAGCGCCTTCTCCTTCCGCGCAGTTTCGCGAAGTGTGTAGGGTCCGTAGGGATACGGATTGAGGTGGCAGTTGAAAAAGTTCACCTGCTGGCCCGGGGCCAGCTCGATGATGGCACCGGACCCTCCTTCCACCCGGAGGGATTGAACGATGGGATAGCGACTCAGAATAGGAATTCCAGGGTGTGAAGTAACGTGATAGCCAAGGGTCTTCGCGAGCCACGCACCGGCCTCTGGCTTGCATTCCTGAAGTCCCACGATATCAGCACCTGAGACCCGGATCGCGGCGGCACAATTGGAAAGACTTCTACCCCCGCTGACCCAGATGTTGAAACTCATCACCTTCAGCTCGCGCACCGCGCCTTCGGCGCTGGGTCCAAAGGTGAACGCTGCAAGAAAACCCAGGAGGATCCATTGAGACATCCGAGCCATGCGGGGGGGGAACGGGCTTCCAGAGGGGCGTTCCCCGGGCTGGGCTGGAGGGGTCGGAGCGCTTGCTTGCATGGGGGCCAACCTATCGTTTCCCCTCTGCATCAGGCAAGACGGTGCTTTGTGAGGGTCAGGGTGATCTGGGTTCAGCCCAGCTGACCGTTACGGTTGGCTGCCCTCAGGATCCGGTGCCTGCGGGAGGGAGCGGCTGAGATAAATTCAGGGTTATGACTTAGGAATGTTGCGTGAGCCGCTCCGTTCGGCGTAGGCTGCCGCCACTCACAGGCGCGCTCGTTAGATGTTCGCAAGGCGCATTGCATAAGAACCACTATGTATTTTGGCGTCGATTACTACCCGGAGCATTGGGTTTATCCCTATGCCGGCACCCCTGAACAGCCTGAAGCCCGATGGCAGACCGATGTGGCGTTGATGCTGGAGGCGGGCATCAACGTGGTGCGAATGGGCGAGTTTGCCTGGGGACTCTATGAGCCCCGCGAAGGCCAGTTCGACTTTTCATGGATGCGAAGGGTCATGGACCTGTTCGGTGAAGCAGGCATCAAGGTCGTCCTGGGAACTCCCACAGCCGCCCCTCCCTTGTGGGCGTCACAAGCCTACCCGCAGATTCTCCCCATTGATGCCCGTGATGGCCGGCTGCATCCCGGGACTCGTCGAGCCGCCTGCCTCAACTCGGACAAGTTTCGTGAACTCAGCGCACGGATCGTCGAAGAGCTCGCCAAGACTCTCGGGAAGCATCCTCAGCTGATTGCCTGGCAGATCGACAACGGCATTGGCGGACACGGAACCGAGTTCTCCTTCAACGAGGAAACCCGGCAGGATTGGATCCAATGGTTGAGGTTGAAGTACGAGACGCTCGAGCGATTGAACGAGATGCATGGGAACCGTTTCTGGTCCCAGATGGTGCACGATTGGGATCAGATCCCGATGCCCAAGAAGTCGCCTACCGTGCACAACCCGGCACTGCTGATGGACTGGATGCGTTTCAGCAGCGACAGCCTTGTTTCCTACGCCAGGATGCAGACTGACATGCTCAAGCGCCTGACCCCGAACATTCCCGTCACACAGAATCTCCGCGCCATGACGCGGAACTTCGATCATTTCGACATGGCCGAGACACTGGATTTTGTGTCTGTGGACAGCGACGCGACGATCCACTCGAAGCCGGCGGAGAACGCCTGTTACATCGACATCATGCGTTCCCTGAAAAAGCGGGGAATCGTGGCTCCCGGTGATCAGCACAGCGGATTCTGGGTCATGGAGCAAAAGGCGGGGAATGTGAACTGGGCCGACGTGAATTCCCTCATCCGCCCGGGCATCGTCAGGCTCTTTTCCTACCAGTGGATCTCCCGGGGTGCCGACGGCCTCGTCTATTTCCTGTGGAGGCAGCCCAGGATCGGTTCTGAGAAATTCTACGGAGGGGTGCTGACTCACGATGGCAAGTCCGATGGTCGGGTTTATCAGGAGATCAAGCAGGTGGGGCAGGAG
>VHDG01000721.1 GCA_016871475.1 Verrucomicrobiota bacterium | reverse complement strand
GATTCTGGACGCGATGAATGCACGGATACAGGGCTCTGCTGAGGCGGGACCAGACTGGGATCCCAGGGCCTTGCTTCAGCATGCGGGAGGTTCTCAAACAGCCTCGGCTGCGGAAGTGGAGCTTCTTCACCGTTTTGATTCAGCAGTGGCCACGATGGAGCTTTTGTCCCGGGAGGACCAAACCCACGTAAGAGCTGTGCTGGAGACGATTGTTCAAGGACAGGCGATGGATCTGAAGCGATTCAGCGGAGCAACTGCGGACCGCCTGACTGCTCTCAGGCGCCTCGAAGAAACGGAGGATTACACCTTTCGGGTAGCCGGGTGCGTGGGTGAGTTTTGGACGCGTGAGTGTGCATCTCACCTGGTCAGCGCACACGAATGGGATGAGCGCTCACAGGTCGAGGATGGAATCCGTTTTGGCAAAGGACTCCAGTGGGTCAACATTTTGCGGGACCTTCCCCGGGATTTACGAATGGGCCGGTGTTATCTGCCTTCCGAGGAGCTTGCCGAGGTGGGGTTGGTTCCGAAGCACCTGCTGGCGATCACGGCCTGGACCCAGCTCAAGCCGCTTTACCTCAAGTGGACGGATCACGCGGAAGAACACCTCAACGCGGGATGGCGCTATCTCATGCGCACCCCGGCCCATCAGAGACGGCTTCGATTTGCCTCTGCGGTACCCCTGGTGCTGGGATACCGCACATTGAGTTTGCTGAGGAACGGGAACCCGCTGGATCCGCAATCCAGGATCAAAGCTTCCCGTGCCGAGGTGCGATCGGCTTTATGGCAGATCGCTCTCGCATGCCTCGGGCTTCGAGGCTGGAGTCAGATCCAAAGCTGGGCCCGAGAGTCCCGCAGTCGCTGACGACTGCGGGAAACCACTCATCGTTTCCCGGCGGTCACCATGGGAAAGTCATCCGTTCGAAACGGAGTTGCGGGAAGGCCTTCGGCATTCCAGAGGTTCACCACGGGGCAATCGGCCCAGCCATAACGCACAGCGACGGGAGTTTCCACAAGTGGACTGTGAACAACCACTGAATCTCCCTGGATGTGGGCCCGAGCCCATACGAAGCGGCGATCAGCGCCTGCGATGGCGAAGCCTTCGAGATCTCCTCCTCGCGCGACCAGCCCGGACTTCGCGTGATCGAACTTCAGAGTCACGCGGTTGCCTGTGATGCGCATCGATTTGTATTCAGGTCCCGAATGAGTGATCGCATGTCCGTAGGCAAGTTTGCGGGCAGCAATGGCAAGACGGGTACCTGCGGGTTCCTTCGCTTTCGGATGAATGTCCTTGGGATCACCTGCATCGGTGATGACTGCCATACCCACTCGAGGAAGAGTCTTGGTGCTCATCCACTGTGCCTCCCGGAGTTCAGCCCATGAGCTGTCCGAAGGTTCAGGCTTGATGGCCATGAACGGAGCCAGTTGAACGAGGAGAAACGGGAAATCGCCTTGTCCCCAGTCCTTTCGCCAGTTGCGAATCATGTCGGGGAAGAGAGTCCGGTACTGTTCAGCCCGTCCGGCATTGGATTCGCCTTGATACCAGATGGCCCCTTGAATCGCGAAAGGCAGCAGAGGTGCGATCATGCCGTTATAAAGTTCGGTGGGACGCCAAGGAGCATCGGGTGCCTGCTTTTTAAACTCCTGCCCGGCTTTGGCTGCAGCATCTTTCTCGGCGCGGAAGGCTGCCAGTCTCTCGAGATAGGCCGAATAGCTCTTACCCTGGGCTTCCACGATGTCCTTCTTGTAGTCGGGATTGGAATTCAAGTTCGCCGAGCTCATCCAGACCTCTGCGGGAGAGCCTCCCCAGGAGGTATGAATAATACCGACGGGAACTCCGAGCGCCTGGGCGAGGTCGCGCCCGAAATAGTAACCCACAGCGGAGAAGCGGGCCGTGGTTGACGGGTTACAAAGCTGCCATGAGGCCGGAACATTGTTCGTCGGAGTCATGGCCTTGAGTTTGGGTACTGTGTAAAGGCGAACGAGCGGGTTTGCCGTCTTCGGGATTTCGGTCTCAGGATTGAGTGAGGCCGTCATGGGCCACTCCATATTCGACTGACCGCTGGCGATCCAGACTTCTCCCACCAGGACATCCTTGAGCTCAATGCGGTTGCGTCCCTGGACGACCAGCGAAGAGGAGTTGCCAGGAGACAGCTTAGGCAGCCGGACCATCCACTTTCCATCCTTGGCCCGGGTCTTCGCGGTGTGTCCGCGGAAACTGACGACGATTTCTTCACCTTCGTCCGCCCAACCCCAGACTGGCACCGAGGCATTTCGTTGAAGCACCATGTTGTCGGTGAACAACCCGTGAAGCCGGACATCTGCCCGCGCCGGAGATTGGAGCAGGCAAAGGAGGGCGAGGGTGGAATAAAGGCAGCTGAGTGTTGGGAGCGAGTAGCGATTCATGGAGCACTCCAAACAAAACTGAACACATCCGTCAACAGCAGAGTCCGTTGATTCGCAGAGAAGACGGGGTCCGCCAAGGTTACCCGCAGATTTCGCCGGTGAGGCGGATTTGGAGAAGGGCGTTCAACGGCGGAGTTGATTGAGCGTTGACCGATTGACAACGCCGCAGATCGATTTGCGCGCAGTTCGCGCCTTGGCTCAGCGGAAAATCGCTGAGCGCATCATGTCACGCACTTTGAGTGCGGATAGCCGATTACGAGGGGGACGGGAGGGGGCGAAAAAGTCAGGTGTGCCCCTTTCAAACCGGGCGCTTGACGCATGCGCCGTGTGAAGT
>VHDG01000720.1 GCA_016871475.1 Verrucomicrobiota bacterium | reverse complement strand
GGTGCCTCCCCGGAGGAAATCGAGACCAGTGTCACCAAGCCCATCGAGGAAATCATCAACACCATCCAGGGTGTCGATGAACTCTCGAGCAGCTCACGCGAAGGATTCTCCAGCATCCTGGTGCGGTTCGTCCTGGAACGGGATCGTGACGCCGCCGCCCAGGATGTTCGGGATAAGGTCAACACCGTGTTGGGACGGCTTCCCCAAGGGACTCAGCCTCCGATCATCGACAAGTTCGACCTTGATGCCTCGCCTGTTCTCACGGTTTCAGTGAGTGCCCCGAGGGATCTCAAGGAGATCACTTACCTTGCGGACAAGATCCTGAAGCAAAACCTCGAGACCGTGCCGGATGTCGGATCGGTCTCAGTGACAGGAGGCCGGACCCGGGCGATCAGGATTGATGTGGATATCGACCAGCTCCAGAAACACGGCCTGGCGATCGCGGACGTTCAGCAGGCCATCGAGCAACAGAACGTCGAAATCCCCGGCGGACGGCTGGATCAGGGAAGCCGCGAGCTAGTGGTCAGAACCCTGGGCCGCATGAGGACCCCATCTGACTTTGAAGACATCATACTCGCGACCTCGGCTGGACAACCCGTGCTGCTGAAGGAGGTGGCCAGGGTGACCGACGGGGTGGAGGAACCCCGTTCGCTGGCAAAGGCAAACGGCACGAACTCCGTCACCCTCGTGTTTAGAAAACAATCCGGAAGCAACACCGTCAAAGTCATCAACTCCCTGAAAACCCGCCTCGAGGAGCTCAGCACCCTGCTCCCCACGGATTACTCCGTCCAGATTGTTCGCGATCAATCCAGGTTCATCCTTCGTTCACTGGAGGAGATCAACTTCCATCTCCTCTTCGGCGCCTTGCTGGTCATGGTCACCGTTTTTCTCTTCCTTCACGACTGGCGCAGCACGGTCATCGCGTGCATCGCGATCCCCGCCTCCCTCATCTCCACGTTCACGTTTCTGCACTGGATGGGCTACACATTGAACAACTCCACGATGCTCGGCCTGGTCTTCGCCGTGGGAGTGGTGATCGACGATGCGATTGTGGTGCTCGAGAACATCCACCGCACACTCGAGGAAGGCACGCTGAGTCCCACGGATGCAGCCATCCAGGGTGTCCGTGAGATTGCGCTGGCGGTCGTCGCCACCACTCTTTCCCTCGTCGTCATCTTCCTGCCCCTCGCCTTCATGAAAGGCCGGACAGGCATGTTCTTCGCAAGCTATGGCTGGACGGTCGCATTCGCCATCATGGTCTCGATGTTCGTCAGCTTCACCCTCACACCCATGCTCGCGTCCCGCTTCCTTCGTCCCACCAAGGACGCCGGACTGCGGGAGAAGAAAGCCCATGGCGGTCGGTGGCTTCGGTTTTTTGGAAGCCGTTATCAAACCATCCTGGCATGGAGCATCCGAAACCCCTGGACCGTCTCAACCATCGCCGCCCTGTTTGCAGCCTCAACGATCGTCCTGCTCCCCATGAGCAAGTTCAACTTCATGCCCCAGGACGACTCGAGCGAGTTCGAGATCTCGATGCAGATGCCGGAAGGCTGGACGCTTTCCCGCGTGGAGACGGTTTGCGACGAGATCGACACCGCGCTCCGGAGGATGGAGATCGATGGGATGCCCATGACCGCTCAGACGCTCCTGACGGTCGGCAGCTCCTCGGGTCGCGTCGGCAGGGGAGAAGGCGATGTGACCCAGGCAAGCATCTACGTGCGCCTGCCCGAACTTGGCGGCCGATGGGCGCAGTGGCGGGGGCAATCAAGGCGATGGTCCCAGGCGGATGCCATCCTCCGCTCCCGTAAACTCATGGCGGAGTTCCCCGACATTCGTTCAAGCGTCAGCCCCATCTCCAACATCGGCTTTGCGAGCGGACGAAATGCGGAGCTGTCCTTCAACCTCACCGGCCCCGACCTGGACAGGCTGTCGGGCTACGCCGATACCATCGTGTCGGAGATGCGCAAACATCCCGGGCTGGTGGACGTTGACACCAGCCTGTCTCAGAGAAAACCCGAGCTGCAGATCCAGATCGACCGCCCCAAAGCCAGCCAGTTTGGTTTGCGAGCGGAGGAGATAGCGGCGGCCATCCGCACTTTGATCGGAGGACGGATCGTCGGTTCCTACAAGGAGGCAGATGAGCAGTATGACGTCTGGCTTCGAGCGGAGGCACCCGACCGAAGCACGGTCGAGGCGCTCGAGCAGATCAGCCTGCGCACCGCCGCAAGCCCCCGATCCGGATTCAGCACCAACACCGCGGCCCGGTCGGATCTCGTGCAGCTCGTCAACTTCGTGAAGCTCGACGAAGCCCGGGGCCCCAACGTGATTGAACGCTTCCAGCGTCAGCGACGGATCACGATCAACGCGAATCTCGCCCCGACCTACTCCCTCAGCGATGCGGTCGCGGAGGTCCGCACCATCGTGGACTCGCTGAACCTCCCCCTTGATTACAAAGGCGTGTTCACAGGCCGGGCCAAACAGCTCAAGGAAACCCTCGACAACTTCCTCATCGCCTTCCTGCTGGCCATGGTCTTCATGTACATGATCCTGGCAGCGCAGTTCGAGCACTTCATCCACCCGGTCTCCATCCTGCTCGCTGTCCCGCTCTCCCTTCCCTTTGCCTTGATGACCATGCTGATGTTGAACGAGGCCTTCAACATCTTCGCCATCTTCGGACTGTTCATGCTGTTTGGAATGGTGAAGAAGAACGGGATCCTGCAGATCCATTACACCCACACCCT
>VHDG01000719.1 GCA_016871475.1 Verrucomicrobiota bacterium | reverse complement strand
TGGCTGCCAGCCTTGTGAAGCGAACCCCCCATGCAACAGACGGCCGGGCTCGATGTGTCGACCTTCTTCCAGCGGGCCATCGGAAGTATGAGGAGGCGCGGGATCTCGCGATCCAGCTTCAGTTGAAGGTTCTGGAAGTTCTGCCGGCTGCGAAACGGGAATCATTCCTGGCTCAGCTCGATGCGGTTGCGCAAGCTTGCCGGGACGAGGCTGACGAGGTCAGGTAATCGACCTGGGTAACTCGTCATGTGCGGGAGAGGGACTTCGTGCCCCCTATCACCGTCGAAAAAGCCCTGTCAACGAATTGGCCATGTTCCTGGAGGCAAAATCCGTCCTGAATGTTCGCGCGGAACGTTCAAGCCTGGACATGATCGCTTCAAACTCTGCCTGGCTTAGGATGTGTGTGCCGAGGATGACCGCCGCTGTTTGCCAGAGATAATCATGGAAATGGCCTAGGCTCCGACCGTCCGGCCGGCGTCTGAGCATCGAAAAAACTTCCAGGAATTCCTCGTCGCGAGGAAATCCGATTATCTTGGCGTACTCCACAACGCTTAGATCGAGCATCGCAAAACACTCATTGTAGGCTTCGGGATAAGTGCCCAGGTAAGGAGGTTGCTTGTTGCCACGGAAGAGCGCTCGCAACGAAGGGGTCTCCCAGATAAAGAACTTTTCGCCCTGGGCGAGACCTATATGGGGACGGTCGATTTCAGCAGGAGTAGGTGGGTCTGTCTGTGTGTCTTCGATGGCAATAGCAATGCGTAAGACTAACTCGGGATTAATCGACTGTTTGTCGAACATTTCACGCAACTCCGGGATCAATTCAGCTCGATCGAAGAAGGCTGTAATCTCTGGCTTTATCCCTCTACAGCGGGCCATGTTTGGCCCGTGGTCAATCTGAAGCTCTGTTCAGGGGAGAATGAATCGAAGTCCGACGAAAGATTTGTGCTTCTGAGTTCAGTGGCGGCCTTGTTACGGTTCCGGCGTGCTGCGCTCTCATGGATCACCTTTCCATCGCTGGCTAAGCTGGTGGGTTGCCCTGTCGTGGCCTGCCTTCATTCTGGCGGCAGGGCAGGTGCCTCGCTCATCTACCGCAGTCACAGCTTCAGCCCAGCCGCAGCAGAGGCAGACCGAGCCTTCGACTCCAGCTCTGGCTGGATGGCAGGCCCATCCAGCCGGGAGGTCCCGAGCCGTCGTCCTTTCTGGATCCTCGCCACCGGGATTTCTGCGGATGCCTGCCGACCGCACTGGAATTCTTTTCTCCAATCACCTCGCTCGTTCCAGCGCCCAAGTGAACCGGTTATTGGAGGACGGGTCTGGTGTTGCGGCGGGCGACGTGGATGGGGATGGGCTCTGTGATTTGTATTTCTGTCGCCTCGATGGGCCCAATGCGCTCTACAAAAACCTCGGAGGATGGAGATTTCAGGATGTGACGGGTGCTTCGGGTGCTGCGTGCGCCGATCAATACTCCACGGGTGCTGCCTTGGCGGATTTGGATGGAGACAATGACTTGGACCTGATCGTCAACGCGACGGGAAGAGGGACACGTTGTTTTCTGAATGACGGGAACGGACGGTTCTCGGAACCGGCAACCCTGAGCTTGCCACCCGGACAGGGGCTCGCTCCATGGCGTTGGCTGACATTGACGGCGATGGGGATCTTGATCTGTACGTGACTCACTATCGGGCCGCCACGGCGAAGGATGCACCTGTTCCAGTCAGGCTTCGGCAAATCGATGGGCGTTGGCAGGTGCCGCAGGAACATCAGGAGCGTTTTGTTGCCGAAGTAAACGCCAGTGGCGATGTGGGCATCCTGGAACTGGGCGAACCAGACGCGCTTTACATCAATGACGGGAAGGTGCGATTCACGCTCGCTTCCTGGACGGAGGGTCGTTTCGTTGATGAAGAGGGAAAGCCTCTCAACGCTCCCCCTCGCGACTGGGGCCTGGCAGCGATGTTCCGTGACATCAATCAGGATGGGTTTCCCGATCTTTATGTCTGCAACGACTTTTACACGCCCGACCGGATATGGATCAACCGGAGCAACGGGACCTTCCGGGCATTCGGTGCTCTCGCGATACGAAAAACTCCATGGGCGTCCATGGCCGTGGATTTTTCCGACATCAACCGGGATGGTTTGGATGAGATCTTCGTGGCCGAGATGCTGAGTCGGGAGCTCGAACGTCGCCAGACGCACCGCAGCCTCAGCGAGCTGGATCCCATGCCGTCCTGGGGCTGGGGTTGGCGACCTGGAGACTTGTCGTCCAGGTCCCAAGTGATGCGAAACACACTTCTCCTGAACCGGGGCGACAATACTTTCGCCGAGATAGGTCAGTTCAGCGGAGTTCACGCTTCCGATTGGACCTGGGGGGTGACGTTTCTGGACGTGGACCTGGACGGTTACGAGGATCTGCTCATTGCCAATGGGCATTCTCTGGATCTTGCGGACTCGGACTCGGTGGCTGTGCTCAACCAGATCAAGGACCCCAACGATCCACGGCGCCGGACCCGAATCCACGAGGTTTTCAAGCCGCTTCACGTCGCCAAGAACGCCTTTCGCAACCGGGGCGATCTGATGTTCCAGGAGATGGGAGAGCAATGGAATTTCAACGAAGCCTCCGCCGCAAATGGAATGGCTTTGGCCGATCTCGACAACGACGGTGATCTGGACGTGGTGCTGAATAATTTCGATGCGCCTGCCTCGATCCTTCAGAACCAGGCTGCGGCCCCACGCATTGCAATAAG
>VHDG01000718.1 GCA_016871475.1 Verrucomicrobiota bacterium | reverse complement strand
TCAAATCCGCCCATCACCTGGCAGGATTACAGCCCCGGCACGCCCGAATACAGCCTGGCCATGGACGAGGCCCTCCTTGACGCCTGCGATGCGGGTGAAATTGCATCGAACCTGAGATTCTGGGAGCCCGCTGAGTTGTTCGTTGTTGTGGGATACTCGAACGACATGGACCGGGAAGTCCGGATGGATCAGTGCCGTGACCGGAAGATCCCGGTCCTGCGTCGATGCAGCGGAGGCGGGGCCGTTGTGCAAATGCCTGGGGTGCTGAACTACAACTGGGTCTGCCCGATACCGGAAGCCGGACCTCTCGCGACTTTATCGGGAACGAATGTTTGGGTGATGGAACGTGTCCGGGACGCGATCGGGAAGTTGCCCGGCCTGTCGGGAAGGCTCTCCATCCGAGGGGCGACCGACCTATGCGTGGATGGTTTGAAGTGTGCAGGGAACTCGCAGCGCAGGAAACGTGGGGCGCTGATGTTTCATGGAAGCCTCCTTCTGAACGCCCCGCTTGAGGAAATGGAGAGCTGCCTGCAAATGCCATCACGGGAGCCAGACTATAGAGGAGGCCGTGGGCATCTCGAATTCTGCGTCAACCTGAACCAACCGGCTGAGCTGGCAAAAGCAGCGCTCATCGAATCCTTCGGGGCCAGCACAAAGTTGGAGCATCTCCCCACGTCTCGAGCCCAGCAGCTCATCGCGTCCCGATATGGCAACGCGGAATGGAACAGACGCGGCAAGTAATCCTGGAAACAGGGACGACCCGGCGTCGAGATGCGCCCATGCCCGGTCGGGCTCCAGCCGTCACGGCCTGCCGGCCTCCCTTCGCTCCCGCGGATCTCGCTCGCCGGCTTCCACCCGGAAGGGCAGCCAGTTCTGTCGTGGTGGAAGAGGGCACGTTGCAAAGGGAGTAAAGCCGCAAGGAGGCGTGTAGGACCGGTTGAAATCGATAACCGTTCGACCCTGGGCGTCGCGCTTCCTGACATACAGGTAACGGCCGCTCGGATAGCTGCCGTCGCCGCAGGTGGTGTCCCGGAAGATCACAAAGTAGTCCTGCTCTCCGGGTTCGATGACCACATCAAGCCCGTGAAGCATCCCATTCAAACGAAACCACAAGGAACCTGGCGAGACGTAGCGCTGCTCGCCCCCCGTGACATCCCGGAGCAGGAGTGTTTGCGGGGACGGATGCGATCGAAAGTCCGCCGGTATGGCCCAGGCCGAGTCATAGGGCCTGCACTCCACTCCACGAAAACCCTTTCGCTCAGGAGATTCAGGATCTCTGACGCGCAGAGCCATGCGCTCTCCTCTTCTCAAGAGATGCAGGGTCACGCCTCCGACTTGAATGATGGAGGGATGGCTTTCGGCGTCCGATCGAATGAAGCTTTTCGAAGCCGGGCGACCGTCGAGCTTGACGCCCAGCCGCGGAGCAGGATCGAATAACACGTTGGTGCCTTCACGAATGAAGCATCCCAGAAACCCAGGTGCGGAGGCCGGTCTGAGCACCACCTGATTGGTATCGGTTTGGCCCACGAAGTTGGTTCCTTCCTGGAGCCAGTGAAGACCTGCCAGAGTGGTCCAACCTTTGGGACCAGAGAGTGACACCCGCCTTGCAGCCTTCCAGTTCTGCCACTGAACCAGGGGATCCGAGCGGTCAGAGGAGGATCGGGAATTGCAGCCCGCCGCAAGGATCACCAAAAGGACAGCCAGGGCGGCGATGGAAGAGCCGGTAAACCTCTCTCTGGTCATCTCCATCAGGCCGAGGCAACGGACTGGGCGCTGCGCCAGCGGGAATATGGCACGTATGCGAGAGCGATGATCAGAAGCTGGCTGATATCGAAGATCAACAGCCACTTGAACGCGGCATCCATGAAGCCGTAGGAGTGAAGGCCTATCCCGAGCATGTTGACACCGAACCACGAGAAAGCCGTGATGACATTCCCAAAAACGGCCACCGCCATGAGCGTCCTTTCCGAGGCAAGCTTGCCCCACCGCAGGTGCAGGTAGATGGCGTTCCAGATCACGATCAGCAGCGCCCCATTCTCCTTGGGATCCCATCCCCAAAACCTGCCCCAGGATTGGTCGGCCCAAATGCCTCCCAGGACCGTGCCCACGAAACTGAACAACGTCGCGAAGCAAAGGATGCCATAAACCATTCGTGAAAGTTGCTTCACCAAATCCCGGTTCAGGGACGTCGAGAGGACTCCCATCAGGATGTATAGAATCCCCAGCGCACCCGCCATGAAAGTCGCGGAATAGCCCAGAGTGATGACGACCACGTGGGTCGCCAGCCAGAAGTTTGTATCCAGCACTGCCCGCATCATCTCCATGGTGTCACCTCCCAGGGACAGGTTGTGCGCGATGATAAGCGTCACGAACCCACCCATCGCGGCGGTCAGCGTGCCAAGGGCGTTCTTGAAAAACTTCTCGATGATCAAACCCAGCCCGCAGATGCCCCAGCCGATAAAGATCGCGGAGGAATAAAGGTTGGTGACCGGCGGCCTACCCTCCAGGACCATCCGGTAGATCAAGCCCACGGTATGCACGAGAAAGGTGAGCCCCAGCAGCCAGAGCGCAGCAACACGGACGGGCTGGATTTGGTTGAAGAGAGACACGCATGCGAGGATGAAGGCCAGGACGTAGAGCGCGGACGATTTGTAAAAGGGCTCCAGGAAGTTGAAGTAATGCTCGTTCCGTCCCTTGGCCACCTCGGGGTGATATCCATGCTGGACGATCCATTCACGATAGCCG
>VHDG01000717.1 GCA_016871475.1 Verrucomicrobiota bacterium | reverse complement strand
AGTCTCCGACACGGGCTGCGAGAGCCGCCAGGCTTTCACAGCCCATCCCACCAGGAGCATCCCAAGGATGCCCGCCAGGGCGAGTCGTTGATGGCGTGTCAGATAGCTCATCGTGTGCCGAGGGAATGTAGCCGCAGGTTCATCCGGCTGCAATGTTCACGAGCTTGCGCGGGACCACCACTACCTTCTTGATGCTCTTGCCCACCAAGAACTCCTGCACTTTCGCCGAAGCCAGGGCCGCTTTCTCGAGATCGGCGTTGGTGATGTCAGCCGATACCACGAGCTTGTCCCTCAGCTTCCCGTTGACTTGAACCGGGATCTCCAAACTGGTTTCCACCAGGAGCGAGGCATCAAAGGTCGGCCAAGGCTGATAGGCCAGGCCCATCGATGTCTGGCGATCCCGGAGGGGTGAATGCTGATGCAGGCGGCTCCTCAGCGATGTGAGGAGCAAACGGCTGGAGCAGGACCAGGAAGTCCGCCAGCACTGAGGCCGGCTTCACGGGCCAGTTCATGGCTTCGTTTGTGAAGACCATCATCGCAGAGATCGCCGTGTTGAACCGAAGTCCTTCCAGATCCTCGGTCACCTTCTTGATGCACGCGTGCAGGGTCTTGAGCTGGGCGGATGTCGCCGCTTCATCCCGGATCGAGCTCTGCAACGCAATCGCTGACAGGAATTCGTCTTCGCGATGCGGTTCGGCGGCAGTGCCTTGCTCATACCTCGTCTCGCTGCCCTCATCCACGAACAGCCTCCAGGTGCGTCCCAGGAATCGATAAACACCCTCCACCCCTTGAGTGTTCCAGGGCTTCACCATCTCCAGTGGACCCATGAACATCTCGTACAACCGAAAGGCATCCGCCCCGAACTCTTTGAGAACATCATCGGGATTCACCACGTTGCCCCGGCTCTTGGACATCTTCTGCCCGTCCTCTCCCAGGATGAGTCCCTGGTTGACGAGTTTGTGAAACGGCTCCGGCGTGGAAACGAATCCCAAATCGAAGAGGACCTTGTGCCAGAAACGAGCGTAAAGCAGGTGCAGCACGGCATGCTCGGTTCCGCCCACATACAAGTCCACGCCCTTGGATGCCTTCCTCGAGTCCGAACCCGAGGTGCCCATCCAGTAAGCTTCCACATCTGCGCCGACAAAGCGTGCGCTGTTGCGAGCGTCCAGATAGCGAAGGTAATACCAACAGCTCCCCGCCCACTGAGGCATGGTGTTGGTTTCACGGTTTGAGCCGTCGGGCAGCGACACCCAGGACTGTGCACGTGCCAGCGGCGGTTGTCCGTCAGCGGTCGGCTTGTAGTCGTCCAAAGGCGGTGGCACCACAGGGAGGGATGCGTCCGGCAACGCTTGATGGCTGACAGCTCCGCTCGCGTTGCGCTTCCAGATGATGGGAAAGGGCTCACCCCAGTAACGTTGCCGACTGAACAGCCAATCTCTCAGTTTAAACTGGGTGGTCTTGGCTCCAATCCCGCGTGCTTCCAGCCATTGGGTGATCTTCTTCTTGGCTTCGGGTGTGGCAAGCCCGTCGAGACTCACGTCTGCGCTGGCAGAGTTGACGGCCGTGCCATCTCCCGTGAAGCCCTTCCAATCCTCCGTTCCGCGCGGAGCGACGACCTGCACGACCGGGAGGCTGAATTTTTGTGCAAACTCGAAGTCGCGAGTGTCATGTGCAGGAACAGCCATGATCGCTCCCGTGCCGTAAGTCGCGAGAACGTAGTCTGCAATCCAGATGGGAATGCGCGCCCCGTTGACAGGATTGATCGCGTAGGCACCCGTGAAGACGCCTGTCTTCTCCTTCGACAGCTCAGTGCGCTCCAGATCGGACTTCTTCGAGACCTCGTTTCTGTAGGCCTCCACGGCCGTCCGTTGAGCGGCTGTGGTGAGGGACGGTACGAGTGCATGTTCAGGCGACAACACCATGTAGGTCGCCCCGAACAGGGTGTCCGGACGTGTGGTGAACACCGTGATGCGTGCTTCCGCACCCTCCACCTTGAATTCCACCTGCGCACCTTCCGACTTGCCGATCCAGTTTCGCTGCATCTCCTTCAGCGAGTCGCTCCAGTCGATGGAGTTGAGATCCTCAAGCAGACGCTCCGCATAAGCAGTGATCCGAAGCATCCACTGGCGCATGGGCTTGCGGGTGACGGGGTGGCTTCCGACTTCGCTCTTGCCGTCGATGACTTCCTCATTGGCCAGAACGGTCCCCAGGGCTTCGCACCACCAGACTGGCGCTTCACTGACATAGGCGAGACGCCGGGCATCCACATACGCGCGGCGTTCGTCCTCTGATGTGAGGGAAGCCGGGATGGGCAGGGAAGAGACGGGCTCGGCTCTGCCGGTTTTGGGGTTCATCCAGGCGTTATAGAGCTGGAGAAAAATCCACTGGGTCCAGCGGAAGTATTCGACGTCGGTGGTATCCACCTCCCTGGACCAGTCATAGCTGAATCCGAGAGAACGGATCTGACGTTTGAACGTGGAGATATTTTGGTTGGTGGTGATGCGTGGATGCTGGCCGGTCTTGATCGCGTATTGTTCCGCGGGCAATCCGAAAGCATCCCAGCCCATCGGGTGCAGCACGTTGAAGCCTTGGGCGCGACGGAACCGGGAGAGGATGTCGGTGGCGGTGTAGCCTTCGGGGTGCCCCACATGAAGACCCGCACCGCTTGGGTATGGGAACATGTCGAGGATGTAGCACTTGGGGGGAAGCTCTGAGCCAGACGGGCTTTTGCCGGCGAGGCCATGGCGGA
>VHDG01000716.1 GCA_016871475.1 Verrucomicrobiota bacterium | reverse complement strand
GGTTCCGCAAACCGATAGAGGCGTTGCCAGTCGAAAACATACCGGGGCACGTTCAGAAGCGTCCGCCGGGTGCCATCCTGGAGCTCCAGTTCATACTTGAACCATTTGCCGCGCAGATGCTGATGGGGTGACAATTCATACAACCAGCTGGTCTTCGCAAATGGGGTGGATGATCTCGTGATCGCATGCTCAGCTGATCGAGCTGGAATGTTGAAAAACACATCCCACACCGACTTCGTCTGCAACCGCTGCTTCGGCGGGGTGGAATGGAAATAAAGCCCCAGCTCAGTCTGATCCGTCTGGGGAGTTCCGATCGAGATGTAGTGCATCTGGAAGGTCAGCTGCGTCCCCTTCGGCAAAAGCTTGCCCGTTCCTTCAGGAAACCAGGTCGGATCCATACCCGGCACATACCCGGCGAAAAAGCCTGTCAGACCTCCCAACGCCGACGCCTCGCTCCCCAGAAAAACCAGTGCGTGATGAACCACCCGGCGATTTCCAGGCCGAACCACAGCCGCCTTCAGCCACTTGTCTGCAGTGAGATTGGGTTGAACCGCAATATATCGGTAATCCACATCGCCGAACGCCGGAAGCGATTGGTTCGGTATGCGGAGGATCATGTCAGGAGGCCCCATCGGCCAATGCGGGGGATCAGCAGGAACATTCTCGAGAGGATCCAGGCCATCATGCCTCGGCGCCCCGTCGCTGAGCCACCTGACGAGCTTCGAAGCCTCATCCGTGGTCAGGGAAGTGTCGTTGGCAAAACGGCCAACCTCCGAATCCGAATGCCAGGGAGGCATCCTGGCGGCAAGGACTTCGTCCTTGATGGAATCAGCAAAGACGCTGACCGACTGATGATTTGTCATCGCCCACGGAGCGATGTTGCCAGGGCTGTGGCAGGTGACGCATTTCGTCTGAAGGATCGGCGCAATCTCACGCCCGTAATGAGGGGTAGCCAACGGCGCAATATCAGCGCTTCTGCCCAGGGGACGAACCCGGGATGGATTTGGGATCTCGCCTGCCATGGCCTTATCCACGGCAGCCTCGAGGTATGGAAGCAAACCACCCGCCCCGTCCAGTTCCTCCACAGCTCCACGGTATAAAACCCGGAAACTGGCGTTTCGAATCAGCACAGCCTCCGGAACGTTCTCGATGCCAAACTCCCGGGAGACGAACTGGGAGCGATCGTGAAGCACGGGGAACTTGATTTTCAGATTCGCGACCTCTGTTGCGATGCGAGAGCGGGCCACTCCGGCGGCGGAACTGACGCCCCAGATCTTGAGCCCATCCGCGCCATAGGTTTGAGACAGGCGACCCAGCGCTGGGAGGACAGGGATCAGGTTGGAGCAAGTGGAGCCCGTGAAGACGATGAGATAGGCGACGACGGAGGGATCATTGAAGGAATAGTAGAGCTCATGATTGCGCCCCGTGTGATCGAGAAGACGGAAGTTCCTGGTACGAACCTCAGGAATCGGAGCGGAGAGGCGGATCATACGGTAGAACCGTCGTTGAACCGATCGGCCTTCGGAATCGCACCATGATTTGACGCCGTCCTCGAACTGGAACTCCATCATTGGTTTCCAGGGAGTGACGCCGTCGAGCGAATCGTCCAGAGACTGGAGGGAGTAGGACTCCATCGGTTCGCCTGTCATTGAGACACGGGGGAACCCGCAGAAAGGGTCGATGGCCAGGCCGAGAGAATCTGCGGCATGGGCGGGACGCCAGGACACAACGAGGCAGAACGCCAGCAGGATGAGACAACGATGCATGTCGGTGAAGATACCTAACTAGCGGAACACTGCAAGGGCGCAGGCTGGAAAAAGCTCAATCTGAAAGCGGAATACGGAGTTCCGCCCTGGTTCCACCTGCATCGTGTTGAACATTGCCAAAACTGCTGGGTTTTCGATCCCGACAATGGTTTTCGCGCCAAAAAGGTTTGCGCCTCGATTCCCCTGTCAACTCTCCCGCCGCTTGGCGGTTTATACCTTCTTAATCAGCAGCTTTCCTCCGCAGCGCCATGCAGGGTCACTGGGTGCTCTGGCATCTCGCCGGCAATAGGCCCAAACGCAACTCAGAGGCCGGCGGGACGCCAGCGCTCCCAGGAGGCGGGACGTCGCCCCCGGGTCTTGATCATCAAACATGAGCTGAGGCCCGGCAGGTGCGCTGTTGCAAGCCTGGGGGTCGGCCTGTATGGTTCGCCGCCTATGACGTTGACTGAAACCATTCTGGCCCGAGCCTCCGGCAGGACCTCCGTGTCCGCAGGTGACAATATCTGGGTCAACGCCGATGTCCTCATGACTCATGATGTCTGCGGACCGGGCACCATCGGAGTCTTCAAACGCGAGTTCGGCAAGGCCGCCAAAGTCTGGGACCGCAATAAGGTCGTCATCATCCCGGATCACTACATCTTCACCGCCGACTCCAAGTCCAACCGGAACGTGGACATCCTCCGCGAATTCGTCCGTGAACAGGGCCTTCCATACTTCTACGACGTGATCGATGACCCGAACGGCGCATGGAAGTTCGACGCGTCAAAGGGTCTTCTCAAGCGCCAGTACGGATCCAACTACGCAGGCGTCTGCCATACGGCCCTTCCCCAAAAGGGTCATACCCGCCCGGGAGAAATCCTCTTCGGCACCGATTCCCACACCTGCATGGCGGGAGCTTTCAATCAGTTCGCCACAGGCATCGGGAACACGGACGCAGGTTTCGTGCTCGGCACGGGCAAGCTCCTGATCAAAGTCCCGGAAACCAT
>VHDG01000715.1 GCA_016871475.1 Verrucomicrobiota bacterium | reverse complement strand
TTCAGCACGCGCGCTTCGAGTTCAATGCCAGCTCCAGCCGCCCCTGCATTGATGTGGAGGGCGGGACTGCGGTGCTCAATCACCTGCGCTTTGATAACAACCGAGCCCCCTACATCCACGTGGATCGTGCCTCCTTCGTCATCCGCAACTGCTTCTTTCCTGCCGGAGCGACATCCTTCGAATTGTTACACGGCTCGGGCGGAGTTCGGGCTGATGGGCGCGGGATTTTTTCGCGCAACTATTTCGGAAGTCCCCTGGGTTACAATGACTCCGTCGATTTCACAGGCGGAATCCGTCCAGGGCCGGTGGTGCACTTTTTTAACAACGTCTTCGTTGGGTCGCAGGACGATGTATTGGATCTGGATGGGACTGACGCATGGGTGGAGGGAAACATTTTTCTGCATGTGCACCGGAATGGCAGCACGCCGGACAGTGCTTCCGCGGTGTCGGGTGGGAGTGATTCGGGGCGGACATCCGACGTCACCGTTCTTCGGAATATCTTCTTCAACTGCGACAACGCGGCGACAGCCAAGCAAGGCAACTTTTTCACCTTCATCGAGAATACGGTTGTGAAGATCACCAAGACAGGGGGTGTGGACATTGGCGCGGGTGTGGTGAACTCACGCGACACCCAGCCATCGGTGACCGCGATCGGGCGGGGTTTCCATCTGCGGAATAACGTGATCGTTGACGTGGAGCAGCTGGTGCGAAACTACGACGCAAGCCAGACCCTGGTGACTTTCGAGGACAACCTTCTTTCGCTGCCTTGGCCGGAGCCGGGGAAAGGGAATGTCGAGGGCGTGGCAGCTTTTGAGAGGCTTCCGACGATTGCGGAGACCCAGTTTTCGAACTGGCAGGATGCGCAGGCGATTTGGGACTGGGTTGCTTTGAAGCCCGGCACACCCGGATCCAAGGCGGGCCCTGGGGGTTTTGATTGGGGCGCATCGACCCGGCGTGGCGTCGTGCTTGATCTTTTGCCCTCAGATCCTTCGTTGCCGAGGAAGGCCGTGCTGCGGGCGGGGCCTCATCTTAAGGCGCCAGCCACCCCGGCGGTCTCCTTCGCCGAAGGCTCGGGATTCCCGCGGTTCAAGTGGCGTGTCAACGGAGGGACATGGAGTGATCCACAGCCGATTTCCCAGCCAGTGGAGCTGGTGGACTTGGAAGATGGGGGATACCTGGTTGAAGCTGTCGGCCAGCTGGACACAGGAATCTGGCAGGACGACCCAGATCTCGCAGAGGAGGCTTCGGTGAGCAAGTCCCTGTCCTGGGTGGTCGGGCCGCGTCCTCAGTTGTCCATCGAACAGCGTGACGCTCGTGACCTGGATCTCCAGTTCTCTGCGCTCCCACGTGTGGCTTATCGAGTGGAATACCGCGACTCGCTTGCTGACGAGGCATGGAAGCGGGTGACAAGGGTTGAACCGGACGCCTTGGGTGGTGTTCGTGTCGTTCGCGATGTCATGCCGGTCGAGGGGGGCATGCGCTTCTATCGATTGGTCGTCGATTAGGGTGCAACTCCGTACTTTCAAAAACAAAGGTTGGCAAGCCGACGTGAAGCTCCCATATGTAGGGGCTTTACAGTATGGCGGACGCGAAAAAGCACAATTACGACGAAAGTAAGATCAAGACCTTGTCATCCCTGGAGCACATCCGGCTTCGAACAGGGATGTATATCGGTCGGATTGGGAACGGGTCACATTACGATGACGGCTGCTACATCCTTCTGAAGGAGGTGATCGATAATGCCATTGATGAGTACATCATGGGTTATGGCAAGGAGGTGCAGATCAAGGTTGAGGGATCTTGCGTGGAGGTGCGGGATCAAGGCCGGGGAATTCCATTGGGAAAGGTTGTGGACTGTGTTTCCCAGATCAACACCGGGGCGAAGTACAATGATGAAGTGTTCCAGTTCAGCGTGGGGTTGAATGGTGTGGGGACGAAGGCGGTGAACGCCCTGTCCAAGGACTTTCTTGTGCGGAGCTGTCGCGGCGGGGAATTCGTTGAGGCATGGTTCAAGCAGGGCAAACTCAAGGGGGAGAAGAAGGGGAAGACTCCGGAACATGATGGGACCCTGATCCGGTTCGAGCCGGATCCTTCGATCTTCAAGGACAGCGAATTCAGGATCGAGTTCATCGAACGCCGGCTCCGTCACTATAGTTATCTCAACTCTGGCTTGCGGCTTCTCTTCAACGGCCAGACATTTCAGTCACGGAACGGATTGCTTGATCTGGTGATGGAGGATTTGAAAGCCGACAACAGCGATCCGATCTACGCGCCGCTTCACTATACCTCGAAGACCCTCGAGTTCTGTTTCACGCACACGAACAGTCGCTATGGGGAAACCGTGTTCTCATTCGTCAACGGTCAGTACACCTCGGACGGCGGGACGCATCTGAGCGCGTTTCGCGAGGGGGTGCTGAAGGCGGTTAATGAGTATGCGAAAGGGAAGTTTGAGGGGGATGACGTGCGGGAGTGCATGGTGGGCGCCGTGGCGATCCGGCTGAAGGATCCTGTTTTTGAATCGCAGACGAAGAACAAGCTCGGCAACACGGAGATTCGCACCGAGCTGGTGAACGAGGTTCGGGAGCAGCTCCTCCACTACTTCAACCGCAACAAGCAGATCGCGGAACAGATCATCTCAAAGGCTCAGGACACCCAGCAACTGCGCAAGGAGTTGCAGGAGGTCAAGAAGCTGGCTCGGGAACGCGCGAAGGCTGTCACTCTGCGTATTCCCCAGCTGAAGGATTGCAAGAATCACTACGACAAGG
>VHDG01000714.1 GCA_016871475.1 Verrucomicrobiota bacterium | reverse complement strand
TTTGGGGCGCCGGAATCCAATCCCTCATGGAAGGCTTGTTGATCGCATTCATGTTCGGGTTGGCCATTGGGACGATCCAGCTTTGCTTGATGTTTGCGGGCAGGACGTACCGGTCGCCGTCGTTGGTGCGCTGGAAGACCGTTCCTCCGACAATGGTCTTGGCCGGGCGGCCAAAGAGTGACCAGTTTCCGGCCACATCCAGCAGGAAATTATAGGACAGATACCGGTCATCGATCCGGTTCATCCCAAACGTCCGGGTCATGTTCACGAAATTGTTCGCCGTGGGAATGGTGTAGGATGAGTCGAGCTCCCCAAGGGCATACATGGCAAAGCTCTTGACCTGCCATGCATCGGAGAAGGTGTGCTTGCCCTGCAGCCGCACGGACCGGTACCGGTAAAGTGCATCATTGTCACGCGGCATCCAGCCCTCATCCCGTCCCGCGCCCGTGTATAATTTGCCCTCTGCGTCGACGACGCTTTGATCGTTCGTCGGCTGTCTCCTCGTCTGGAAGTCAATTCCCAGCAGAACGCTGGTCGGACCTTTAGTGAGCTGCAGCGAAGGATGAAAAGCAATGATGCGCTCCTTGGTGTTTTTGAAGGGCGTCTCTCCATCCTGATAGGCGCCAATGACCCGGTAGCTGAGTGAGCGGTCGGCCAGGGCAATGGGGCCGGTTGTATCAATCTCGCTGCGGTACAGACCCCACTGATCCACCTCGAACTTGAGGCTGTGCGCTGTCCGTGGCAGCGGCTTGCGCGTGTTCTTCAGTACCACGCCACGCACACTCGAGGTCGGATAGAATGAGTTGGCCGAACCGCGGATCACCTCGTATGAGTCCACGAACACATTGTCCATGATCGGCATGATCTCCGGGTGTTCGTCGATGAGGTTATATCCCAGCCTCACGCCGCGAGCGGCCATGAGTTCGCTGCGGGAGAAATTGGAGACACCCACGAAACGCAGCGCGTCCGTTGACCGTGAGGCATAGCCCAGGTCCGTGATCATGTCTCTCGTCATCACCATGACATTCTGAGGGATCTTGATGAGCTCCGATTGCATTTTGAACGAGCTGGGCGAGCGATTGGTCACATAACCTGTATCCTGCGTGGAACTGACCGCGAATGGTGACAACTCGACGACTTTTTCATCCGACTTGCTCTGCGGGGCATTGGCGGGCGCGAACTGCGCCAACACCGGATGCCCGACCGTAAATACCGTGCCAGCGAGGAATAATCCATGCGCAATATTGATGAAATTCATTGGTTTGGGGATTAGGATTGTGGTATATTAGGATATATCTGGATATTTTTATTGAGTGCAATCAGATTTTAAGGCGTCCGCATTAGATATTGATATTCAATTGTTTAAGTTCTATTCTAGGGCTCTTTTTGTAGCCAAAAGGGATGTTTAACCGCCAGAATTTGAAAAGAGGTGTCGGCTTTGTTCCGGGCGGCGGGCAGGTTTTAGGGGAGCAAGCCCGCTGGGCCCGGGAGAACGGAAACGGCTGACCACCTCAAGGGACTGTAACACTGAACAAGACCTAGTAGAGCGTTCCATTGAAAACTGACCATCTAGGTTGCGCGCCAGCGATGAACGACGGGGTGGGCATTGATCTCGGCGATACCCAGAAGAATGCGATCACGCAGTTCCTCCCAAGAAGAGACGCGGATGTGTCGGAGGAAAGTGCGGGCCATCTTGGCGAAGAGCGTTTCGACGAGATTGAGCCAGGACCCGTGCTTGGGAGTGAGCACGAAGAGGAATCGGTTGGGCACGGAAGCGAGGTACGCGCGAGTTTCTCGCGAGAGGTGGGCGGAGTGATTGTCGAGGATCAACCGGATCCTCATGTCCGGGGGATAGGCGGCATTGAGGTCGCGCAGCAACGCGACGAATTCGCGGCTGCGGTGGCGGCGCTCGACGCGCGCGATGACCCTGCCTGTGGCGAGGTCGAGCCCGGCGATGATCGAGCAGGTTCCGAGACGACGATACTCGTGGTCGCGTGCGTGTTGTCGATGCACCCCCGGAACGGGAGGAAGGTCCGGAGCGGTGTTGGCAATCGCCTGGACGCCGGGCTTCTCATCGACCGAGACAGTGGCCATCGTCGGATCGGGCTCTTCGCGAGCGGACACCTCGGTGTAGACCGCAAGCACCTCGGCCATCTTCCGGTCGAACTCCGGATCGCGGCGCTCCAGATAGTATCCCACTTTCTGCGGCTGCAGGGCGTGCTTGGTGAGCAGGCGCTGCACCGTCGACTTCGCGGCTCTCGACAGCGCCGGATGCCCTTCGGCCTGCGCATGTCGGCGCAGGTGCTCAGCCAGCGCCGAGCGGCTCCAGACCTCGGCCGCGTAACCCAAATCCTTGGGCTTGCGACAGGCGATCGACACGGCCCAGGCCAAGTCCGCCTCCGTGATCTTCGGCTCCGCGCCGTGCGGCGTATCGAAGATCGCGCTATAGACGCCCACCTCCAGCGCCCGATCGACCCACGTTCCCACGCTTGCTCGCGTCAGGGCCAGCCGCCGCGCCAACTCCGAGATGCTCTCGCCGTTGGCGTAGCCGAGCATAATCGCCGCCCGCGTCGCGTGTCGCTTCTGGCCTTTCTTCGAGGCAGCCATCTCCTCCAGCCATTGGTTTTCTTCCGCCGTGATCACCAAGTTCGCCCTCCGAGCTCGTGTTTTTTCCATGCCCGACTGTATCGGACCCTCGCCTTCATGGCTAGTTTTTAATGGAACGATCTACTAGCTTCCGGGCAGCCGGCGGAAACTTTGAGATCA
>VHDG01000713.1 GCA_016871475.1 Verrucomicrobiota bacterium | reverse complement strand
CTCGCGCACTTGTTGGGCGATGAGTTTCTTCCCGGCCTGCTCGCCGCGGAAACTCCCGGAGGATCGCCTCGGAAGACGCACTTCGCGCCGAAAGCGAAGCAGGTCCTCCAAATTTTCTGTCCCGGCGGGGCATCGCACCTGGACCTGTGGGATTACAAGCCGATGCTCGAGAAGTTCAACGGCACACCGCTGCCGGGCGGCAAGACAGAGGTGAGTTTCCAGGGGAAGAACGGCAACCTGATGAAGTCGCCGTGGGCGTTTGCGGCGGCAGGGCAGAGCGGGAAACGGATCTCCTCGCTGCTCCCGCACATGGCGCGGCACGTGGACGACATCGCGTTCATCCACTCGATGACCTCGCGCACCAATACACACGGGCCGGGCTGCATCTACATGAACTCGTGTTTCACGCGCGAAGGTTTCCCCACCGCCGGCGCCTGGATCAGCTACGCGCTCGGGAGCATGAACCAAAACCTGCCAACCTACGTCGCCGTGCAGGACATCCGCGGCGAGCCTCCCAACGGCAAGGCGAATTGGAGCAATGGCTTCCTTTCCGCGCAGCATCAGGCCGTTGCCATGGCCGCGCAGCAGCCTCTTCGCAATCTTGCGCGCCCGGCGACCCTCAAGCCGGGCGAGGATCAGGCCACGCGCGATTTTCTGAGGTTCATCAACGCGGAGCACGCGTCCGCTCATCCGGGCCATGAGGAACTCGGCGCACGCATGGCCACCTACGAACTCGCTGCGAAGATGCAGCTCGCCGCGCCGGATGTGAGCGACCTTTCGCGCGAACCGGAACACGTCCATAATCTCTACGGCACCAACGACCCGAACAAACTCAAGGCTGCTTACGCGCGGAACTGCCTGCTCACCCGTCGCTATCTCGAACACGGAATTCGTTACGTGAGCCTCTACTGCGCTTCACGCGCGAGCGCCGTGGATGGCCTGCTCAACTGGGACGCGCACAAGACGCTCAAAGCGGATTACGAGCGGCATGGTCCGATTTTTGATCAACCCACCGCCGCGCTCCTCACCGATTTGAAACAGCGCGGCATGTTGAACGACGTGCTCGTGGTGTGGTGCACCGAATTCGGACGCATGCCCACGCATCAGGAAGGGACGTCCGGTCGCGATCACAACCCCGACGCTTTCACCACCTGGATGATGGGCGCAGGCATCAAGGGCGGCGTGAGCTTTGGCGAGACGGATGACTTCGGCCGGCGCTCCGCTGTGGATGTGACCACGGTTTACGATTTCTACGCCACGATGCTTCACCTGCTCGGGCTCGATCACGAGAAGCTGACCTATTATCACAACGGCGCCGCCCGCCGACTCACCGATGTGCACGGGCACGTGTTGAAGAATGTTCTCAGCTGAGATGATTTCCCATAGGCTCAAGATTTCGTGAATGAGGATTTGAAGGCATGAAAACTTTCCTTGCCCGACAACACTTGTCCGTTAGGCCTCTTCGTGTGCCCGCTCGAATCAACTTATTCCCCCATCTGTGGATTCCCGAATCTGTGGGAATTCTTCTTTTCTTCATCAGCAGTTTCGCCCACGCCGCCTCGGTTAACGACATCAGCTTCTTCGAGCAGAAGATTCGCCCCGTTCTCATCGCGCATTGTTATTCCTGCCACAGCGCGGAGGCGAAGAAACTCAAAGGCAATCTTTTCCTCGACTCGAAGGCTGGCTGGCAGAAGGGCGGCGATTCCGGCAAGGCCATCATCGTTCCAGGCAAGCCCGACGAAAGCCTCCTCATCCGCGTGATCCGGCATGCCGAACCCGACCTCGAGATGCCGCCGAATAAACCGATGCTGCCCGAGGCTGTCATTGCCGACCTGGTGACGTGGGTGAAGATGGGTGCTCCCGATCCCCGCGACGGCGCGACGTTGGAAGCCAGGCGGGCCGACAAGTCATGGTGGTCATTGCAACCGCTGGCGAAGCAATTCAAGCACGACAGCATCGACGGTTTTATCCAGGCAAAGCTCGAGGAGAAGAAGCTCACGCTCAATCCGTCCGCCGATCCGCGCGTGCTGATCCGGCGAATGAGTTACGATCTCACCGGCCTGCCGCCGACGCCGGAGGAGGTCGAAGCGTTTGCACAAGCGCACAAGGCCAGTCCGCGTCAGGCCATCGCGACGCTCGTGGATCGTCTCCTCGCCTCGCCTCGCTACGGCGAACGCTGGGGTCGCCACTGGCTTGACGTGACACGTTTCGGCGAAAGCAATGGCTTCGAGCGCAATTTCATCATCGACGACCTCTGGCCCTGGCGCGATTACGTCATCCGTTCCATCAACGAGGATAAACCCTTCAACCAGTTCATCACCGAACACCTCGCGGGCGACGTGATCGGCAAGGACAATCCCGCGGTCGAAGTCGGCAGCGCTTTCCTCGTGGCTGGTCCCTACGACGACGTTGGCAATCAGGACAAGGTCGCGCAGGTCAACATCCGCGCCGCCACGCTCGACGACATGATCACCGCCACGGGCGGCGCGTTCCTTGGGCTCACGATCAATTGCGCGCGCTGCCACAACCACAAGTTCGATCCCATTCCCACGGAGGACTACTACCGGCTGCGCTCGGCGTTCGAAGGCATTACGCACGGCCGACGCGTCATCGTCACGAAGGAGGAGCGCGAGGCTTTCGCGTCGGCAACCAAACCGCTCGAGGAGGAGTTGCAGAAACTGGAGGGAGAGCGCAAGGCGCTTGATGACGCCATCGAAGCCCGCGCCAAGGCCGCCTTCGCCAACTTCAAACCCACGCGACCGAAAA
>VHDG01000712.1 GCA_016871475.1 Verrucomicrobiota bacterium | reverse complement strand
CATCCGTATCCAGGGTGTCGAAAAAATCTACCAGATGGGCGAGGTGGAGGTCCGAGCCCTCAGAGGCGTCGACCTCGACATCATGCCCGGCGATTATGTCGCCATCATGGGACCCTCGGGATCTGGTAAATCAACCTTGCTGAACCTGCTCGGATGCCTCGATCGCCCCAGCTCAGGCGCCTATTTCCTCGGGGGCGAGGATGTCGCACAGATGGACGACGACGAACTCTCGGAGGTCCGGGGTCGCAAGATCGGGTTCATCTTCCAGTCCTATAACCTGATCCATCAGCTGTCGGTGATTGAAAACATCCAGATGCCTCTGTTCTACCAGGCGCTGGACACCCCGAAGAACAACGAGCGCTGCGGTGTTTTTGCCGGCCTCGTCGGTTTGGCCGACCGGCTCGACCACCGTCCGAACCAGCTCTCCGGAGGACAGCAACAGCGCGTGGCCGTGGCGCGGTCGCTCGTCAACGACCCGTTGATGATCCTTGCCGACGAGCCCACAGGAAACCTCGATTCCAAGACCGGGCACGAGATCCTCGATCTGATGGATCGGTTGAACGATTCGGGCAAGACGATCGTGCTGGTCACGCACGATCCGAAAACGGCGGCCCGCGCGAGACGTGTCGTGCACATGCGCGACGGTCTCATTGATCGAATCGATATCCAGGAGCAGAGGCCGGCCCCTTCGGAGACCTCCGCCTCGCTGCCTGATGTCGCTGAGACCGAACCAGCCACCCTCTCCCCCGTTCAGCGGCTGCTGCGTCCATTGCGCACCGTCCGCATCGGAGCGAAGAGCCTCATGCTTCACAAGCTTCGCTCCGCACTCACGATGCTGGGGATCATCTTCGGTGTCTGCTCGGTGATCGCGATGCTTGCGATCGGTGAGGGGGCTTCGTTCGAAGCCCAGGAAGCCATCAAGAAACTGGGTAGCGCGAATGTCATCATTCGCGCCGTCAAGCCCCCTGAGGATAGCAACGCCGGATCTTCCGCCTCGGGCAGGGGCTCGGTGCTCGAATATGGCCTGACCTATAAGGACGCCAGCCGCATTGAAGCCACAATCCCGGGCATCCAGCATGTCCTCCCCATGAGGATCATTCGCGAAAACGTGCGGTTCTTCCGAAATGAAGTCGCAGGTCAGATCATCGGGACCTATCCGCTCTACCAGGAGATCGCGAACCTGGATGTGGTGAGAGGACGTTTCATCACGGATACCGATGACCTTCACCAGAAGAATGTCTGCGCCATCTCCTCAGGCCTTGCCCGGAGGCTCTTCCCGTACCAGGACCCGCTGGACCAGGAGATCAAGATCGGCTCCCACTACTACGAGGTCGTAGGACTGGTGCAGGAGACGAGCACGGTGGATCGACGTCCGCAATCGGGCGACGTGACGGGGCAGGCCCTGGATAACAACGTTTACATTCCGCTGTCAGCCGCCAGGAGCCGCTTCGGTGAGACATTGATCCGGCGCTCCGCAGGAAGCCAGGAGCAGGAGCGGGTTCAGCTGCACGAGATCACTTTGCAATTTGGAGGCCCCGAAGAGGTGGAGACTGCCGTGCCCCAGATTGAAACCGTGCTGAGCAAATTTCGAACCCGCAAAGACTACGAATTGATCGTTCCGCTGCAGCTGCTCAGGCAGGCGGAAGAAACCAAACGACGCTTCAACATCGTCCTGGGATCCATCGCAGCGATATCGCTGCTGGTGGGAGGCATTGGGATCATGAACATCATGATGGCCACCGTCACCGAGAGGACCCGCGAGATCGGCGTCCGCCGTGCCCTGGGAGCCAAGCAACAGGACATCACCACTCAATTCCTGACCGAGGCCATCGTGCTGTCGATCGGAGGCGGACTGGTGGGAGTGATCCTCGGAGTTCTCACCCCGCTCGCCGTGAATCACCTGACCGGAATGATGACCATCGTCACACCTCTCTCGGTGATCATGGCCTTCGGGATCTCAGGATTGGTGGGTGTTGTATTTGGACTCTACCCTGCCGCCAGCGCAGCCCGCCTCGATCCCATCGAAGCCCTGCGCCACGAGTAAGGCTTCAACAGATCCGCGTTTCCAGACTGGCGCATCCAGCTCCAGCCATGCTTTGCTTCCGTCCGTGACGACGGATGCCGCCATCCTCACCGCTCTTCGGAACGCCCAGAACATGGGCATCTCAGGAGCCGCCCTATCCCAGCAACTCGGGGTCAGCCGCGCCGCCATCTGGGCGCGCATCGAGGATCTCCGACGCTTCGGCTACGAAATCGAAGCCAGCCCCCACTCAGGATACAGGCTGATCAAGTCAACTTCCGCCATTCATCCAGACGACCTGACATCCCGGCTCGGAGGCAACCCGGTCATCGGTCGCGACATCCGGGTGTTCAGGGAAACCACTTCCACCAACGACATCGCCGAGAAACTCGCCCACGACCAGGTCCCGGAAGGGGTGGTGGTATTTGCCGAACGTCAGACGAAGGGACGTGGACGACTGAGCCGCCGCTGGGAATCCCAGGCCGGTCTGGGGCTTTGGTTTTCCATCCTGCTCCGCCCTGCCCTTCCCCCCCAGGCCGCCACCCGCATCACCATCACCTCGGCTGTGTCGATCGCCCGGGCTCTGCGGCAGTCCACAGGACTCGATACCCGCATCAAATGGCCAAACGACATCCAGATCGGGGGACGGAAGGTGGCCGGCATTCTCACTGAGATGACAGCTGAGACAGATCGGATTCGATCCCTTATCATCGGCATCGGTTTGAATGTGAACCAGCGCCCCGGGGATTTCAGCA
>VHDG01000711.1 GCA_016871475.1 Verrucomicrobiota bacterium | reverse complement strand
GGGGCGGGCATACAGGCAGATCTGAAGACTTTTGCGTTGGAGGGGGTTCATGGGACGGCTGCCATCACGTGTCTGACCGCTCAGAACCCTGCCAGAGTGACCGGAATTCTCGCATGTCCTCCCCAATTTGTTCGGAAACAACTCGAGGCGGTCTTCGAGCTTCTTCCTCCTGATGCTGCCAAGACGGGAATGCTGTTCTCACCGGGGATTGTCCGTGAGGTTCACGAGTTTTTTTCCGCGGCGCCCCCTCTGCCGGTCGTGGTGGATCCGGTGATGATATCGACGAGCGGCGCGCGCCTGCTGTCACCTCGTGCTGAACGAGCGATCCAGGACCTGCTGCTCCCGGGAGCCGCGCTGGTGACCCCCAACCTGGACGAGGCAGCGGTCCTGATCGGGGAGCGCATCGTCGATGTGGAGGGGCTGGCTGTCGCCGCCCGAAAAGTGCATGCACGCTGGGGCTGCCCTGCTCTGATCAAGGGGGGGCATCTTCGTGGGCTGCGTCAGGCTGTGGATGTCCTCTTCGACGGGCGCAAGGAGCATCACCTCACGGCACCCTACGTCCGTGGAGTCAGCACGCACGGAACAGGCTGCACCTATTCTGCGGCGATCGCTGCGGGGTTGGCGAAAGGAAATTCGCTTGTCGAAGCTGTGAGATCCGCCAAGGCACTGATCACACAGGCGATCCGCAACTCCGTCCGCATCGGCAGGCGGTGCACTGCCTTGGGGGTCACAGGGAAATTGCTTTCTTGAAGTTACGCACCGCGTCGACAATGGCTTGCGCCAGAAGCGCACGGTCCTTGGAGGAGTAGATCCAGCGGGCTTCCTGGGGATTGCTCATGAAGCCTGCTTCGATCAGGGCTGCGGGCATGGTGGCATCACGAAGCACCGCGAACCGGGCCCGGCGCACACCCCGGTCGGTTCTTCCAAGCCGTGCCACCATGAGCTTTTGGAGCTCGTAAGCCAGGAGGATGTTGCGTTCATCCATCCGGTTTCCCGGATAGGCGGGCGAGTCTGCCCCTTCCCCACCCGCATTCGTGGAGCTCGTTCCCGCGGGAGTCATGCAATAAACCTCCGCCCCGAAGGCCGAGGACACATCCGCTCCGTTGTAATGCAGACTGAGAAACAGGTCGGCCTTGTGTCTTTGCGCAATCAAAGGTCGGTCCGAGAGTTCGACGGGCCGGTCGGATGTCCGGGTGTAGGTCACTCGAAACCCTGCCCGCCCCAGGAGCCGGCCCACATCCCTGGCCAGCAGCAATGTGTATTGCTTCTCGTTCCGGTTTCCGTCGCGCTTGCCGGTATCCTCGCCGCCATGCCCTGGATCCAGGCAGATCGTTCTCAAGGCCTGCCGGCTCCTGCGTTGGCTCAGGATCGGCTCCACAGTCTTGGAGATGTCCAGCAGGGGGATGAAGGCCTCGCGGTCCCGAAGCCAGACTGGAGCCGAGAGCCAGACCCAGATGTTGTTGATGCGGATTTTCCGGGAGTCGTGGTCGAGCAATATCGAAACCCCGGGACCTGTGAGCGTGGCGAGCTCGGGGGATGTCCATTTGAAGCTGAGACCGGCGCTTCGGGCATACGCCGATGCCCGGGCATAGTTGCGTCCCATGAAGGAGACAGGCTGCAGACGCGAGGCCTCCTGGCCCCGGGCATTGATTCCGAGCGCGGTGGCTGCCGTTGCCACGGCCGCACGGCCCAGAAACTCTCGTCGGCTGTGGAGTCCGGGTTCAGGCGTGCCGCCAGGCTTGTTCGATGAAGGTAACGGTCCGCTCACGCGTGCAGACAGTGCATGTGTCGCCCGGACGGGGCAAGGTCTTCGTGAGTGGGAATCATCCTGCAGGATGCTCAGGTCTTTTTAGGCACCCGCTTTTTCCACTCCACCTTCGGAGGTTCCGGCAGACCGAGCACTCGGGCCGAGGTGCGGAAATGCAGTTTTGCCACTTTGCCCAGCGCCTCAGCTCCATGCCGGGCGACGTACTCTTTGGCCGCGGCCTCGACGGCGGATGAGGCGCCCTTGGGCAGCGAGATGCCGCAGTCCTTCGACAATCGAGCAAGGCGTGTTACGAACTCGTTCCGGGCGAGGATCGATGCCGCAGCCACCGCCAGGTCGCTCTCAGCCTTGTGCCGTTGCACCAGCTCGAGCTCCCGTCCCAGACTCATCATCGCGTTGGCCACGACTTGTTGTGTGGCCGCAAACTGATCGCTGATGGCTCTAACCGGCGGCGGGTTCATCCGGTGCTTCTGGAGCATGAGGTTTTCGATCACCCGGGCATGTCCCCAGGCCAGGATCGAATTCACGCTCTTCATGGTGCGGTAAAGCCGGTTGTAAGCTTCGTTCCCAATTGGAACCACCGTCCATACACAACCCGGAGTCTCCTGGATCAACTCTGCCAGCTGGGCAATGCCCTTATCACTCCCCACTGACTTCGAGTCGCGCACGCCAGCTTTTGTCCAGATGGGAACAATGGATGCGTTCAGATAGACGCCTGCGACACACATTGGACCAAAGAAATCTCCCTTGCCGGATTCATCCACACCAAACCTTGGCAGGAGCATCTCGGGTTTCAGAACTGTTTCGTATCCGATCTGCGCTGCTTTGAGGATCTCCGGTTCCAGGACGAACTCGACGAACTCCTGCGTGCCTTTGCCCTGAACGACCAGTTTGCCGCTTTCGTAAAAGACGAGGTTGACCTTCTCCTTGCTCGCTGCGAAACGTGCGTGCGGCACGGTTCCGAACTTCCAATTCCGTTCCGACAGCCAGGCGTGAAGCGCATCGCCTTGAGCTG
>VHDG01000710.1 GCA_016871475.1 Verrucomicrobiota bacterium | reverse complement strand
CAAAACCATCTACGGCGCGCCCGTGGCAGAGATGCTGGAAATGTTCCGCGAGGACACGCACACGCCGCGTCGCAAAAAGGTCGCGCTCAGGGAGTCGAAAGAGTTCACCTACTGGCTGTTCAAATACAGGGTGAAGAAGGCCGATCCCGCGCGCCTGGCCAGCGACACGAAGCGCGGCCTCGACCAGCTACAGAAGATGCGCGGCGCACAGTCGGCACGGCGCAGCCGCTCCTAAGACCGGTCTTTCTCCATCAACCCCTGTAATTCCGACCTTTCGGCGGTGTCGGCCTGGACAATGGCCTTCGCCTGCCTGAGTGTTTCGGCCAACTTCGGCGATTTGCTCTCCGTCGCTGCAACCAGGCCATTCAACGCATCCAACACTTTGGAGTGCTGCTCGATATGCTGCTGAAACATCCTGTTCAGACCTTCCAACTGACGGACATGGCTTTCGAGCTCCTTGTTTTTTCCTTCGAGCGTATCTATCAATTGCCTTTCTTTCTCTTGTGCCTTACGGATTATCGTCACATCGCGGACGATGCCCTGAAGGCCGGCCACACCGCCTTCACGCCCTCGGATCGCTGAAGCCGTGAGGGAGGCCGTGAACTCGGAGTCGTCCGACCGACGCATCGTTGTCTCGAAATCGACTACCGACCCTTTCCGGTTCAGTTCATCCAGCAGGTTGGCACGCATGTCAGGCTTGATATAAAAGCTCGTCATCTCCAGCGACTGCGCCTCGTTCTCCTTCAGGCCGAACAACCGGAGCAACGCAGGGTTGTAAGCGATAAGGTGACCCTTCGCATCCGTCACAAATGCTCCTTCGGGAAGGCTCTCAAACAGGCGGTTGTACTGCTGGCGGGCCTCCCGAACACGTTCTTCGGCCCGTGCCTTCTCGAGTGCACCCCTTACTGCGGAACCGAGCCGCGCCAGCCTGTCCTTCAGGAGGAAGTCCGTGGCGCCCAGCTTCACGCACTCGGCTGCCAGTTCGTCGCCGAGAGTTCCCGTGATGACAATGAACGGCAGCGACAGGCCGTGCTGCTGAAGTGTACGCAAGGCCTGCAGGGCATCGAACTGAGGCAGGCGGTAGTCCGCCAGTATGATGTCGATGGGGCTGTCGAGGGCCGCTACAAATTCCTGTCTGTTGTCTACCTGCCGGTAGTCGATACTCAGACCCGAGGCGATGAGTTCTGCACGGACGAGTTCGGCATCGGCAGGATTGTCCTCGAGGTGCAGAACTCGAATCTTTTCACTGACTAGCATCTGGTTATTCACTCCATGTTCAGTGGCGCGGTGGGATGTTCATCAACATCCAGTACAGGCCTATGTCCCCCACCGATTTCAGGAACTGGTCGAAATCGACCGGTTTCGTGATGAAGCTGTTCACACCCAAGGAGTAGCTCTCAACAACGTCCCGTTCCTCCCGCGACGAGGTGAGCACCACCACCGGTATCGTACGAGTCCTCTCGTCTGTCTTCACCTTCCTCAGCACCTGAAGGCCATCGACCTTCGGCAGTTTCAAGTCCAGAAGGATGACCCGAGGGCGCGCTGCAGGAGTGCCACCGTCCTTCCCGAACAGGATGTCCAACGCCTCGGCGCCGTCTCTCGCAACCATGATTTTGTTCGCCAAGTTCTTTTCTCGCAGGGCCGTCAGGGTTAACTCTTCGTCGGCGGGGTTGTCCTCGACAAGAAGAATCTCCACCTCTGCATTCATACTCATGCTTCGGTCGCCTCCTTGAGTGTGAAATAGATAGCCGCTCCTTTGTTCTCTTCAGCTTCGGCCCAGACCTTCCCGCCATGCCTGGTCACGATGCGGTGCACGATGGCAAGGCCCACGCCCGTTCCCGGGAAGTCCGTATCGCGGTGCAGCCGTTGAAACACCCCGAACAGCTTGTCTGCATACGCCATGTTGAATCCCGCGCCGTTATCTTTCACGAAGTAGGTCACAAAGCCGGGCTCTTCGTCCTTCCGGAAGCTGCCCACCTCAACCATCGCCTGCTCACGCTTCTTGGTGTATTTGATGCCATTGTCGACAAGGTTCTGAAACACCTGCCGCAGCAGCGTCGGATCCCCATTGCACTTGGGTAGGTTTGCGAGCTTGAACTCTATCTGTCGGCCCTCCCGCGCGGGGACCAGGTCTTCCATGACCTCTTGCAGAAGCAGGTTGGCGTCAACGATCTGCGGCCTCGGTTCGGCGCGGCTCATGCGGGAAAAGGCCAGCAGGTCGTCCAGCAGAGCGTTCATCTGCTCTGCGCCGCCGCGAATCATATCCATGTAGTGTTTTTCGTCCTTGCTCATCTTGTCGCCTTGCAGCCGCTCCAGCAGCTTTACGAATCCGATGACCGCCCTCAGCGGGGCGCGGAGGTCGTGGGACACCGTATACGAAAACGCCTCCAACTCCTTGTTCGCTGTCGTGAGCCCGGCGTTGACTACCTGTAGCTGCTGCTCCGTGGCACTCACCCGTTCGAACAGCACCGCGTTGGCCACGGCGCCCGCGATAAGGCTCGCCAGCTCCTGCGCGGTCTCCACATCTCGCGGAGTGAACGCATGAAGCTTCTCGGAGGAGAATGTCAGGCTGCCGATGATGGTCCCTCTCTGGGTCAGCGGCAGGCTCATCATGGTATTGATTCCCAGGTCCAACACAGGCGCTTCCACCGGATACTTTTCCTTATCAAAACTGTCCGACTCGAGAATGATTGGGGCCCGACTTGCGAAAACCGTTTCTTCGATGGACCCCTTGATGGGGAGGCTTTTGACGCTTTCCCAGGCGGCTACCTTGGTGTCCCTGCTGGA